>DASRDY010000033.1:0-1347 GCA_035652355.1 Blastocatellia bacterium | reverse complement strand
GCAGCGCCTGTGGCTGCAACCGATTATGGAAGGCAAAGTCAGCACGAGCAGGAAGCTGGTTGAAATCAAGTTGGCAGAAAAAGATACCGTGCGGTATCTGAGGGGTCCTTTTTTTCCTTGACACCTCGCCTCTATTGGCTGTGACATCATTTGGCCGATCGTCAGTTGTCGGTCATCAGGTTTCTCCGGCGAAAGTTGTTAACTGACCACCAGCCACCGCCTCGCACCGGAACGGTGCATTTAGTCTTGACTTTTATCGATTTTGGTGTATGCTCAAAACTGGAGAGTGATCCGAGGAACGGATCAACCGCAGCCCGAAACGCGCTCCGACGTAGCGCAATCAGCCATGATTGCGCCTGTATAAAGCGACCTCGTTTCGAAACTAACTTACTCGTCTCGTACTTGGGACGCCTGCGCTACTTATTGTCGAAAGGAATCCTCTTCCATGAGTTCTCAACTATTCGCCAAAACCCGGGTATTCTCGCTCTCGTCATTGATGCAGGAGACCTTCAATCCCATCAAGTGGGGAGTTGACGGCATCTTCCCGCAAGGCTGCATCCTCTTCGCCGGACGTCCAAAGCTCGGCAAAAGCTGGTTTATGCTCCAGCTGGCTCTTGATCTTGCTTCAGGTGGCAAAGCTCTCGGTCACATTCCCGTCAAACAGTGTGACGTCCTCTATTTAGCCCTGGAAGACACCAGACGCAGATTGCAATCGAGGGTTAAACGGTTGCTTGGCGACAAAGCCTTTCCTGAAGGACTGAGCTTCTCTACCAACTGGGCTAATCTGGATAACGGCGGAGCGGAAGAGCTTGAGGATTATCTGGAACACCATCCTGAGACTCGGATGGTTATCATCGACACCTTCCGCAAAATCAAATCGCGCAAGAACGGTGACTTCGAAAGTTTATCGAGACTGGGAGAGATAGCACAAAGGTACGATCTCTGCCTGCTGATAGTTCATCACACCCGCAAAGCAGATGCAGCCGATGCTTTCGACACGGTTTCCGGATCGACGGAAACGTCTTCCCTTGCGGACGCAATGCTGGTGTTGAAGCGAACGCGCTGCAGCAGTTACGCAGAGTTGTTTATTACAGGCAGAGACATCGAAGAAGCCAAAAAAGCTCTCAGATTCGATAAAGAGAAGCTCTCTTGGGAATTGCTGGGCGATGCCGACGAAGTATGGAAGAGCGAGCAGCGCAGAGAGATTATCGACTTGCTCAAGGAAAAAGGCAGGAGCATGACACCGGCAGAGATAGCAGACGAGATGGAGAAATCCCGTACTGCCGTGCGCAAGACACTCTCGCGGATGGTCAATGACAATCAGATCGATTGGGACGAGGGAGGTCG
>DASRDY010000032.1:0-30518 GCA_035652355.1 Blastocatellia bacterium | reverse complement strand
CTCCTAAACGCGATACAAACGAGATCAATTAAAGCTCACACTGGCATCCTTAAGTTGCAAGACTTGCCCGATTCGTCCAGAATAATATTGCTCATTAGATGAGCTGGAATCGGACGACTCTTGTTTTTGCAATCTAACCCGCTAAACGAAAACGAATTCTGGCGCAGCCGTTTGCTGCCGCCTCTATTGTTGATTGCTCTAGCCTTTCCACTGCTGGGCTGGGCATCAGGCAGTTTGCCACTCACCGGGCCTGACGAGCCTCGCTATGCATCTATTGGTCGCGCAATGCTGGAAAGCGGAGATTACGTAACTCCGCGCCTGGCAGGACAGCCATGGTTCGAAAAGCCAGCGTTAACTTACTGGCTTATGGCCGTCAGTTACAGGATCTTTGGCATAAACGAATTCGCCGCCAGATTTCCTTCGATCCTGCTGGCCCTGCTGGCCATTCTGGCCATCTATTTCACGGCTGAGCGTTTCATTTCGCCGCAGGCGGCGCTGGTCGGCGCGCTGTCACTGGAGACCAGCGTCGGATTCATTGTCTTTAGCAGGGCCGCGGCGACGGATATGATTTTAACCGCGACCCTCGCGTTTGCTTTGTGCGCGTTTCTGTTATCAGAGCAGGCAGCACAAGTGGGAGAATCAAGTGCAAGGCTGATTGATCGAAGATGGTTTTGGCTCTTTCTCTTTTACTTCAGTATAGGTCTTACGATACTTGCCAAGGGTTTGGCTGGCATTGCATTGGGTGGCGGGATAATCGGCCTGTACTTAATTATCGTTGGTCGGCTATGGCGGTTTTTGGGGCTTCACATTTTATGGGGAGCGGTAGTCGTTTTGGCGGTTAGCGCAACCTGGTATGGCCCGGTCATCGCCCGACACGGTTATCCGTTTATTCAGGAATTTTTCATTCAGCATCATTTCGCGCGATACACAACGAACAAATATCATCATCCGGGACCGTTCTACTATTACGTCATCGCGATAATTGTGGCGGTGTTTCCGTTTTCGTTTTTGTTGCCAATCAGCGTCTGGCGATTTCGTGCGCGCGACTATTTCAAAGAGAGCCTGAACCAACAGAATAGCTGGCGGATATTTGCTCTGCTCTGGACTTTATTTCCGGTCATCTTCTTCTCTTTTTCGGGATCGAAGCTGCCTGCCTATATTCTGCCCGCAGTTCCCGGCGCCGCGTTATTGATGACGACTGATTTTGATGATCTGTGGTCAGGCCGAGCGAAACGATCACAATGGATGGCATTCGCGTTGATTGCAATTCTTATAGTCGGCGGCGGAATTGCTATGCCTTTTCTGAAGAAGATCAATATTGACCTTCAAATGCGTATTGCCCTGGCAGTCGTGATGATTGCCGCGGGTATTGCGATATTTATGGGATCTCTACGCAGATTAAAAGCAACCGTTATTGCGACATTCACAATAATGGTCGTTTTGGTACTGGTGGTTGGCGTTGCAATTCAGCCTCAGATTACGGAGCGTCAATCAGTAAGGCCGCTGGCAACGTTTGCCGCGCGAGTTAGGCAACCAAACGAACCTATCGTTTTTTCGGGAGATTTGCCGCGGATCGTTCACGGCTTCACTTTCTATACAGACAGTCGTATAACCTACGACGAAGATACGCACGGCCTGACGCTTGAACAGGTCGCCGATGAAGCAGTCAAAAACGGCAGTATTCTTTGCGTAACAAATGACCAGCAGTCGTTAGCATTGGCGGCCGACCGACGGCTGAATGTTGAGGTGTTGGGTCGCCAGCACAACATCCTGCTGGTTCGAGTTACCTATAATAAACAGCAATAACTAAAAGGATCGATTCAAATGAGAAAGAACGGCAAATCAATTAAAACGTCTCGGAAACTGCGACGGAGACTTGGTTTGATACTTGTGTCTGCGGCTGCTCTATTAGTATCAGCGGCAGGATTGATTCACGCGGGACAATCGCAGAGCGGGAAGCTGCGATTCGAGTTGTCCTTTCCGGAATCGGTAAGAAAAGAGGCTGCGGATGGGCGACTTTTCGTTATCTTGTCGACGGGAAACGCCTCTGATTTGCGAAGGCAAGTTACCGCTTATGACTCGACGCCATTCTTCGGACAAAACATCGATGGAATGCGTCCTGGCCAGATGGGCGTAGTTGACGAAAATGCTTATGGGTACCCGATTGAACGTCTCGGCCAATTACCCGCGGGAGATTATTACGTTCAGGGAATGCTGAACGTCTATACGACTTTTCACCGAGCAGACGGACACACAGTCAAGATGCATATGGATCAGTGGGAAGGTCAGCATTTTCAAACCTCGCCTGGTAATCTGTATAGCGAAGTACAAAAGGTCCATATCGATCCTGCCGTCGGCGGTGTTGTTAAAATTGAGCTCACGAAGGTCATTCCTCCGATCAAAGTTCCGGACGATACCGAATACGTAAAACACATCAAATTCCAAAGTCCGTTACTGTCTAAATTCTGGGGTCAACCGATCTTCATTGGCGCAACTGTCCTGTTGCCGAAAGATTATGACCGGAATAAGGGTGTTTATTATCCGGTAAATTACGAACAGGGACATTTCTCGCTTGGCAATCCAGGCGGTTTCAGTGAACGGAGCGCTTCGCAATCAGGCGCTACTGGCGCAACATCTCAGGCGCAGCAGAGGGCAAATCGACGTGCGGAATTTTCCGAAGCGTGGCTATCGGATAAATATCCACGAATGATGTTCGTAACTTTCCAGCATCCCACGCCCTATTACGATGATTCTTACGCAGTCGATTCGCCCAATAGCGGACCTTACGGTCAGGCGATAACACAGGAATTGATTCCATATATCGAGTCGCACTTCCGGGCAATTCCAAAACCTTACGCAAGGATTTTATCGGGCGGCTCTACCGGAGGGTGGGAGTCGCTGGCGTTACAAATTCTATATCCGGATTATTTCGGTTCTACATATTCTTATTGCCCTGATCCGGTCGATTTTCATTATTTTCAAATGGTCAACATCTATGACTGGACGAATGCCTGGGAGCGAAAAGAGAAATGGATCTCAGAACCAATTCCGGGAGAGCGGAGCCCCGACGGCATGATCATCAGCACAATGAAACAGCAGTTGAGTTATGAACGCGCATTAGGCGATCACGGTCGATCAGGCGAGCAATGGGATGCGTGGGAATCGACATACGGACCTTTGGGCGAAGATGGTTTCTTTAAACCGATATTCGATCCACAGACCGGGAATATCGATAAGAATGTTGCGGCCTACTACAAAGATCATTGGGACCTGGATCAATATCTGAAAACGCATTGGAACGAGATCGGGCACAGACTTCAGGGAAAGCTTCACATCTGGGTCGGCGATGCTGATACATATTTTCTGAACGATGCCGTTCATCAGCTCGAAGAATTTCTGAATACCACTTCCGATCCTCCCTACGGCGGCAGCATAGTCTACGGACCGGGAAAGCCACATTGCTGGACTGGACCGCTGTCGCTGGCCGATCAAATGAAGGCGATGGCTCAGGACACGGCCGCGCGTGCGCCTCGCGATGCTGACACGTCCTGGTGGCGGTTTTAGTCTGGCACCAACTCGAGACGCCGATTCTGTCGGAAAAGCTGCCTACGCAAAACGCGGAGATGTTCTATAATGTGATCAGGTGAGATAGATGGGTATTACTATAGAGCTCCCGGCAGATTTAGAACACGAACTCGCCGCCGAAGCGGCGAGTCTTGGTCTTTCCTTGCCTGATTACGTTCTGCGTGTTTTGTCCTCGACGATAATAGCGGGAGAAGGTCCAAAGACAGGCCAGCAACTTCTTGAGTATTGGCGTAGCGAAGGATTGATAGGCACCAGACCCGATATCACGGACAGTGCGTCCCATGCCAGAGAGATCCGCAAGATAGCCGAAGACCGTTTTAACCACGGAAGCGACAGTTGATATATATTCTGGATACCGACGTTCTTATTGATATTCAGCGCGGGCACGCAGCCGCTCTTGCTTGGTTCTCGTCACTGACTGTTCTGCCTTCGGTCCCTGGGTTTGTTGTGATGGAACTGGTCCAGGACGCCAAGAATGCCAAACAAGTCAGGGATGTTTTGAAACTTGTGTCGCCGCTGACTATTGTGTGGCCATCAAAGCCTGATTGTGATCGAGCACTGGCTGATTTTACAGCTTATAACCTTTCGCACGGTTTAGGACTCTTAGATTCACTTATTGCCGCCTGTGCAACCGGTTTATCAGCGACTCTCTATACATTTAATGTAAAACATTATCGATCGGTTCCGGGGTTAATCACAGACCAGCCATATACTCATTGAAGGTTCGTAAATTCGCAATCCAGGATTTGCTCGCAAAGACCACGGTGTATTTGGTTTTAAATTAGCCCCGGCGATGAAGTTGTCGGTTATAATTGAATACATGGAAATGACCAGAATTACGCTTAATCCAAAAGTGATGGGTGGCAAGCCTTGCATACGTGGAATGCGCGTTACTGTTGGTACCGTTGTTGGCTTGGTGGCTTCGGGCTATACACGTGATGATATTTTAAAGCTATATCCTTATCTCAAGGAAGCGGACATCAATGAAGCGCTGGCGTATGCAGCGTGGCGCGCTGAAGAAATCGAAGTACCTCTGACAGCAACATGAAGATTCTCATCGATATGAATCTTGCAACCGTTTGTATAGACGTTTTGGCCACGAGTGGGATTCAAGAAACACTCTTAATCTGCCAATAATCGAAAATCCTGATGGACTCTTCCGGCACTTTATTTGGCTATCTGTGGCGAGTAGCTGTTGTTTTGCTATTGGTCTTAACCAATGGTTTCTTTGTAATGTCGGAGTTCGCGCTTGTAGGAGTTCGGCGATCAAAGATTGCCGCCGCCGCTGCTGGGGGCAATAAAAGAGCCCAGCATGTCCTTAAGGTCCTTGACCGTCTTGATGCCTACATTTCCGCTACACAGTTAGGTGTTACGCTGGCTAGCCTCGCACTCGGCTGGGTGGGTGAACCGACGATAGCCAATTCCATCGAACCCTGGTTCGATAGTATCCTATCGCACACCGCCGCAAAGGCCGCAAGCCACTCAGTCGCGACTGCAATTTCGTTTGCGATAATTACGTTTCTAACGATCGTTCTGGGCGAGCTGGTGCCAAAGATGATTTCTCTGCAGAGAGCTCAATCTGTAGCAATGGCCGTGGTTCGTCCGATGGAGATTTTTCAGAGCGTTTTTCGGGCTCCGATTTGGCTGCTCAATCAGACAGGGAACTGGGTCGGACGTTTGCTCGGACTAAAGGCAACGGCGGCTCATACTGGTGTCTATACCGAAGAAGAGTTTCGTCAGCTGATAGAGCTGAGCAACAAAGGCGGCCAGTTGACTCAAAGCCAGGGAGCTATCCTTTCGCGTGCATTGGATTTCTCGGGATTGACTGCCCATGACGCCATGATCCCAAGGACCGAAGTTGAAGCCATCAGAGAATCAATGACACTCGAAGAGATCGTCACCAGAATTCGCGAGAGCGGTTATTCTCGACTGGCGGTATACGGAGAAACGCTGGATGAAGTTGTCGGCATGATTCACAGTAAAGAAGTGCTGAGCAAATACTGGGACGAGCGATCGCGATTCTCGCTCAGCGATGTCCTTCATCCGGTTGACTACATTCCTGACAACATGCGCCTCGATGAAGTGCTGAGGCGAATGCAGGAAGAGCGCTTTCATTTTGCAGTAGTAACCGATGAACATGGCGGAGTCGAAGGCATCATTACCCTTGAGGACGTTCTGGAGGAAATCGTCGGCGAAATCCAGGACGAGTTTGACGAGGAAGCCCATCAACTTGTTCAGCGGTTGCGGGCGGGCGTCTATACATTGGACGGTGCGTTGCCAATCAGGTCAGCGAATCGTCGAATTGGCCTGAAACTCCCTGAGGACGGCATCTATCACACGATTGCCGGTTTTTTGATGGCACAGACCGGCCGAGTATTGCGCGAAGGCGATATGGTCGAATACGGCGACGCTCAGTTCGTGGTTGAACGCACGGATCGACATCGCATTCGAAAGATCAGGCTCACTTTAAAAGATCGTGTGAAACCTGGTCCGGTCGTTTCGACCACAGCCAAGTAAACAAGCGGCCTGCCAGGCTACGACTAGTGCAACTGACGGCGCACCCGACCGATCATCAATAGTGAGTTTGTCGTCCCGACCGCGCGTTAAATAAACAAACACAGGCGGGACGCCTATGCTACATGCCCATGCTGAACAAATTGATATGTTGAGCTTCCGGTGTGGTTAGGACGACATTGCCCGGCCCGGATTCGGTGAAATCTGTTAATCCGGCTTCTTTCAATTTGGCGATCTTTGATTTCATGTCGGCGGCAAAATACGTTATTGCTGGATAATCGAATTTATCGGTCTGGTGCAAGCCAACCACCGCAAGTCCATCCGATGCAATCGCCCAAGGATATGGTGAAGAGAATTTCGAGATCGCTTTGAAACCCAGCTTCTCCCAGAATGATATTGACTGATCCAGGTTCTTTACCGGATGAGCCAGTTCGCCGAACATCCCGCAGACTTTGTTCACGTATTTTTCCGGATTGAAGTAATCCGATTGAGCCATCTTCAACATCGTCGGCCCGGGCGGCTGGCTGAACCCATCCGGAATACCGATCAGACTGACATTCAAACCATCAGGAGATTGAATCAGGTACTTCTTTACGAAGTCGCTGTTTTTCGGCTTTTGGGCAAAAGCGATGCCGGCCTGATCGACGATGGAGGCCGCTCTGTCGACGTCCTTTACGTAATAGGTCAATGCGATGTAAGGCGTATTGTCCTGCCTCAGCATCATCAGCAATTGTCCGTCGCTCACCTGAATCCACGGGAACGGGAAATCAGATCGCATTACTTCGGCAAAGCCCAATTTCAGGTAGTACTGCAATGACCTTTCAAGATCAGGACTCGTTATCGTTATTGCTGTTATCTCGCCAAGTATTGGTGTCGGTAAGTTATCCATGTTTGCTCCTGTAAATCTGACGCGGAGAACCGGGGACGCGGGGATTGTATCTCCGTGTCTCTGTGTCACCATTTCTGTATTTAACTAACACTGATTGCAGCATTGGGCGCAGTCGGCAATATATGTTGTTTTCGCAGTATGCTTGCACTAATCAGAGTTATAATGATTCCGACCGGCAGAAATTCAACCATTGCCAGGGCAAAACGAACCAGCACGTTATTTTTCGCAATATACATCATGTCTATCGTCGCTTTGTTGGCTTTGTAGATCTCTTCCTGCGGAATCCCTTTTTCCTTCATCTTTGTTGTTTGGTAGTCGATATATTTTTGAGTGAAACTCTCCTGAAAGTTCGGGTTGGCAATGGTGTACAACTCACCTCCCGCGAAATACATCAGCGAGGCAATCAATGTGATCAACACACCTATCTGAACCCCTTTCCAGAACTTGATCGACCCGTTCCCATAGTTGTCTCGGTAAGACTTGATTCCAAAGAAGATCATCGATGAGGCGATTACAAAGCTTGCATAGCCGACCAGTTCGGTGTGGTCCAGGCCGACCAATCCCTTATCGCATAAAGTAGCGATAAACCACACAGAGAAGATCGCAATCGCTCCACTCAGTAGTCCATATATTACAATTACCTTTCGCACGGTCTTAACCTCTCTTCTTTAGCTGACGCTGATTGCAACGTTGGCCGCCGTCGGCAGGATTTCTTTCTTTCGCAAGATCGCGGCGCAGATGAGAGTAATGACCAGCCCGACTGGGAACATCTCGATAAAACACGCCGCAAAAAACAGGACGGGATTATCGAACAACTTTTTCATCAAGGCCATGTTTCTTTCGATTTGTTCAGCAGGCATTGCGTGTTTCGTCATCTCGTCTTCCTGAACTTTAAGGACTTTTACCTTAAATTCTGGCTTCGCCATGCTGTAAATTTCCGCTCCGCCAAAATAGAAGACCGTGGCAACCAGGCTGATCAATACGCCGATTTGCACTCCCTTCCAGAACGTGACTAAGCCCTTTCTGTAATTGTCCCGATAGGACTTGATGCCGAAGAAGATCACCGAAAGCGCTATCACAAACGATGTGTAACCGAGCAACTCGGACTTATCCGTGCCGACTAGGTTTAGATCGAAGACCAAACTCGCATTAAGCCAGGTCATTGCCGCTATGATCAGGCCGCTGATCAATCCCCAAATCAGTACCACTTTCTTCATTGCAGTCTCCTTATCCGAAAAATTTCCGGCAAAATACGCATTCTGGCCAGAAAAAGCATCACCCAAAGGTATGATTCTGCGAATTGGGACGTGAAATCACCCTAAAGTCTATGGCAACAAGCCCAATTCCCGTGCTCGCTGTACTGCTTGCGTACGCCTTCGGGCGTCCAGCTTCCCGAGAAGATTCGAAGAATGCGTTTTGATCGTATTGGTCGAAACAAACAGTTTGTCGGCGATTTCCTGGTTTGACAGGCCTTGTGACATTAATTCCAGCACTTCATATTCGCGTTTGCTGATTCCCAGGCGCTCAAGCTCGGTTTCATTCAGGCGAAAATTGGGCTCAGGTGCGACCAGTTTTTCGACGATGACCTGTTTTTCGGCCACTACGACTTTGGGACGGGTCAGCCGACTGCCGGCCCAGACTCCCAGACAAACAAAAAGCACGGCAACAGTCCCGATATAGAACTCAATCGAAAGATCATGCATAAAGAAATGGTATTCGACGAGTTTCAGCACACCGATCAGCGCCGCCAGGGCGATACCGTAAAGAATGATGGTCTTTCGCATATTCTCAGAGATTTATGACGGATTCTGAACACTGTGCCGGGCTTAAAAACCTGAGCATTCATATGTTCCCATTATAATGAATAAGTGTCAAAGGGTCAGTTAGGACTGGTCATAATGTCTCGCCTGGAACTGCCGAAGGTAATAAATAGAGCCCAGACGAAACCACGCCCCTTAATCCGATCTGTAAGGCGTAAATATGACTAGATCAAATCTTTCGGTGAGAATCGCTCTCGGGATCGTTTGTTTGCTGATGGCGGGAATGCTTTCGGGATGTTTGGTGGGAAGCTCTGACGATCCCAAACCAGCCGATTCCAAAGTCGAAAACAGTCCGGTATTCAACAAGGTGCGCAAGGATTCGGCCATGGGGGCGCTCAATGCGATTCGGACTGCTGAAATCTCGTATATGTCAGAATCAGGCTCTTACGGCACGTTCGATCAACTGGTCGCGCATCAATTTCTGGATTCCAGATTCTCCGGCGACAAACCGGTTATCCAGGGATATGCGTTTACCGTTCGGGCGGGCTCTGGTGGGTTTGTTGTCAATGCTGATCCGAAAGAGGGTGACGGGCGACATTTTTATTTGAATCAGGATAACATAATCCGATTCAACGACCAGCGATCCGCCGGTTCAAGCGATCCTGTGTTGACCAGTTACTGACGTAACGCAAACTACCCGTTTGCGCCACCAAGATGGCGGAGGGCGAGGGACTCGAACCCCCAAGCGGTTTCCCGCGCCGGTTTTCAAGACCGGTGACTTACCATTAGCCTAGCCCTCCGGCTTTGTCGAAATTGGGGTCCAAACTAATCAGACGGCAGAGTATAGAGAACTCACCTCAACTTATCAAGACACCTGTGGCGCAGACATTCAGTCTGCGCGGGTTCATCAGTCGTCCTCTCGTTTGTGAATGGTGGCGATATTAGGCCGACGTTTTGGCCGGATCCAATAGAAATTGGCGGTTGATTTACCGGCGCAGGCTGACTGCCTGCGCCCCGAGCCCAAAATTTACTTATCAAAATTCACGCCCGGCCGATTCGTATACTGAGAAAGATATTTCCGTAACAATCATCCGTGTTTACGACTGTTTGAGATGTGCGAATCGCCTTCTGCGAAAGGCGTCGGCGGAGGCCCCGATGAAAAGACTAGCGCGTTTTCAGCTTCTCGTTGTTTTCGTTCTTGCATTCAGTGCAATTCTGCCTGCCAATCTCCTCGGCCAGGAAAAATCGAATAAGCCTGTCATAAGTGCCTCGGATGACGAAGGCATTCAGCTTGGCGTTTCAATGGTCTCGCTGAGCGTTACCGTAGTCGATCAGAGCGGCAACTTTGTCGTCGGCCTCAACCAAAACAACTTCGAAGTCTACGAAGACAAAATCAAACAGGATCTTGTCGGTTTTGCCCTGGACGATGCGCCATTGAGCGTCGGGATCATCTTTGACCTTTCCGGCAGTATGGAGAATAAGATTCGCGGATCGCACGACGCGCTGAAAAGCTTTACCCGGGTGTGCCGCGACGACGACAATATTTTTCTGCTGGGCTTTAACAGGAAAGTTAGTTTGCTTCGCGATTACACTTCCGATGATGGGGCGATTCTTTCCAGCGTTCTTGGCGCCAAGGCACACGGAACTACCGCGCTTTACGATGCAGTCTATATGGGATTGGAAAAGGCAAAGCAGGGAAGAAACGCTCGCAAGGTGTTGCTGGTGATCTCAGACGGTGAAGATAACAGCTCGCGTTATACGTTGCGCGAGATCAAACGACTTGCGCAGGAATCCGATGTCGTTGTCTATTCGATAGGAATAATGGATTCCGGAAATATGACTCCGCTGGATATGGAAGGCGCGGACGCGTTAAATCAACTAGCGGAGATTACCGGTGGAAAGGCATTTTTCCCGGGAACGCTGGACGATTTGGAAGCGGTGACCACCTACATAGCGTTAGAGCTCCGCAGTCAATACAACATCAGTTTTATTCCGTCTAATCTGGCGCGCGATGGCAAGTGGCGGTCGCTAAAGGTTCGCGTTCACGGCCCGAAATCATCCGCGCTGAACGTGCGGGCACGGAACGGCTATTTCGCGATCCGCTCTTAATGTAGCGTAGGCTTCCAGCCTGCGTACGTTTCTTAATTGAGCGATTTAGATGGAACTTGTTCGTCTGTTTAACTGCGCAGGCTGGAAGCCTACGCTACATCAGACGCGATCTCACAAATTCAATCAATCCTTCATTCAGAAACCGATCAGCAGCAGTCACCATAAACAAAGGTTTCTTCTTTTCGATTTCCCTGGCTAATGAAATATTCGACCAGGGATCGCCAGGGGTTTCGTTGGTATTTCCACAGTCGGCCAGAACATAAGCATCAGCCAGATCGAAAAATTCCTGCGCAGACGATTTGAAATCCAGATTTGACGGATCCAGAACTTGAAGATAAAGGTCGGGCTTCATAAATCGCCGCAGGCGGTTGCTTTCGATTATAACGGCGGCGTCCCCGTTAATAGCTTCTTTCAATGCTGGAAGAGCGGTGAAAAGTTCGCCTTGCTTTGTGCGAATCCATAATGACCTTTTTGCGCCTGCCGCCAGAAACCGCGAGGTATCCGTGCCGGAATCTTTTTCGCGTTCCTCAGTCAGAGCATATTGATGTTCTGACACGGAGCATCCGCAGGACTCGCCGTTAACCGAGCAGACCCCGTGTCCGAACTGGGTTATTTTGACGGCGGTCCATCCAAGGTCGGGAAACGAGCGGATGATTCCTTCGACCACCGAGGTCTTTCCCACATTCCTGCTGTGACCGCCGACCATCAAAAGTTTCATTAATGACCAATTCTGTACCCATTCTATGATGTCGCCGATGTTTTCAGAAGCTTAAAAAATCGAATTTGTCCAACCGTCGCCACAGCTTTTCCAGGCTCTTAAAATATGTGACCGGCCATCGCGGATATAGTAGAATTACAGGGCAAACTACCACCTGACATTTTCGCACGGGACAACTGCAATGCAGAAGTACATAGATGATTTCGTAGCTCATCTTAAATATGAGCGCAACGTTTCCGAGCACACATTGCGGAACTATGTCAGCGACCTGATGCAATTCTATGATTATGTGGCGCCTGCGGACAAAGACGGAAACCGCCGAGCGGTAGAAATGAAGCAACTGGATCACATAACCATCCGCGAGTTCATGGCGAAACTCTACGGTAAAAAGAAGAAAAAGACGTCGATCGCCCGGAAGCTGGCGACCCTGCGGACCTTCTTCAAATTCCTTTGTCGCGAGCAGGTTCTGGATCATAACCCTGCAAGGTTGGTCTCAACGCCCAGGCTTGATAAAAAGCTGCCTAACTATCTGACAATAGAGGACGCGGTTAAGCTGATCGAAACCCCGGAAACCGACGACGCTTTGGGTAAACGCGATAGGGCGATTCTGGAAATGCTCTACTCAACAGGAATGCGCGTCAGCGAGCTGACAAATCTGAATCTTACGGACGTCGATTTCGACAACGAAACTATTCGAGTTAAGGGAAAGCGGAAAAAGGAGCGAATAATCCCGTTCGGCAGCAAAGCCAAAGAATCGCTCTCAGTTTATCTGGGCGTCCGTGGCGAAATAATGATGGAAGCGCCGGAGGCAGAGCGCGAGCCATTGGCATTGTTCCTGAATTATCAGGGCACGAGAATTACAACGCGATCAGTGGGCAGAATGCTTGACAAATATATACGAATTTGCTCTAATGTTCATCATATAAGCCCACATTCTCTGCGCCACTCCTTTGCCACGCATCTGTTAGATGCGGGAGCGGATTTACGGTCCATACAAGAGTTGCTTGGTCACGCGCGGTTATCGACTACGCAGGTTTACACACACGTTTCGATACAGCACTTATTCGAAGTCTATAACAAGGCGCACCCTAAAGCATAAACGAAGTGAGCAGTACAACCCAGATGAGCACAACACCAAATTACAGATATGTCGGCGAGTATGTTCGGTCGCAATTCGAACGTGGTCGCAAGGCCCTCGAAGAAGGCGTCTATGATCGCGCGATCGAGTTGTTTACGTCCGCGCTTCGTGCCAAGGGGCTTGATCCTGAGATCGAAGCCGAAATTCGGTGCAGCCTGAGCGAAGCTTATGAGGAGGATACGAATTCTTCGCAAGCACTGGAGGTGATTAGCAAATATGAATCTAGCGCACAGCGAGAGGTGCTGCCCCAATCACTTCAGGCACTGGTTTGGCTAAGAATGGGACTTGCCTACGATCGCGATCCTAAAGCTATCTCGTACCTTAACACTTCTTTGAAACTAGCTGAACTACTCAAAGATGCGTCTGCAATCGGACAAGCTCATCTTGCGCTCGGACGTTCATGCCTAAAGGTGGACGAATATGACATAGCCCACGATCATTTGGAGAAAGCAGTCGAGAATCTTCGTCGCGGCGGTAATCGACGCCTGTTAGCCCAAAGCTACATGGTAAAAGGAAACGTTTTGCTCCATGAAGGAAAACACGACGATGCTATTTTAGCCTTTGAATCGGCGGAGAGATTAATAAGCGATAAGCCTTATTATTCGTTGTTAGGCAGAATACTTCAAAATCGAGCAGTAGCAGACGGAATGCGATATCGCTGCCGCGAAGCATTAGTCTACGAGGAGCGTTCAATCGCTTATTTTGAGCGTGCGGGACAGCAGCGTTCCCTTATCAGAGGACTTAATAATCTTGGATGCAATTCTTTTTTTCTCGGCGAGATTGACCGCGCAGAATCTGAATGGCAGCGAGCCTCAGAATTGGCTAACGAACTGGGATACCCATTGGCGGATGCCAATGCACTTGATGGATTAGCACAGATAAATATTTTGCGGGGAGAGTATTTAGTTGCAGAGGAGAAACTCAGAAAGGCGTTGGAAATTGTCGGAAGAATGAAATCTAAGTGGTACGAGGCTCAAGTTCGACAATCCCTCATAAAACTTCATTTTCGGCGGAATGATATTAAGTCCGGATTGGCAGAAGCGCAGACGTTTGTTCGATTGGCAGACCAATCAGGTGATGAACACAGTAAGCAATTGTCTAAGATATATCTGAGCGAAGCTGAGGTTTTGAATGGATCTTTTGAGCAAGCCGAGTTTCTCCTAAATGAGCTTGAGAACTCGTCAAAGTCAGGTGAGGACCTATTATTGGCAGGGTTGTTGAGACGCCTACGCTCAAAGATTCTGACTTCGCGAAATAACGACGATGAGGCCGTTGCCGCTGCAGCACAAAGCGTGTCGGCCTTTGAGGCCCTGGGTAACAAATATGAAATTGCAGTAAGTCAGTTCCAGCTTGGTAAATGCCTTATTAGTATTGGTGATCAACACGCGGCCGTTGAAGTCCTGGAAAGCGCCAAGTCTTTTTTCAGGGAGGTAGGAGCAAACGACGACCTTAGTAGTGTTGATAAAGCGCTCCTGCAATGCGAAAAGGCGCCTGTTCATCGAATTTCAATTGAGCAGTTCAGCCTTAACAGTGCCGATCGTTTGCTAAATTCCGTAATCTCGCGCGACTTGCTCCTCCGTGAGCTGGCATCTGTCCTGAACACCCTTCACGACGTTAAACGAGTTGCAATATTCGAGTTGCCTCCGAAGAATCCTGCGGTTCTGATTACGGCGCATTCCTGGGATTCAGAAGACGCTCATAAAGCCTTACTAGCCGCAAGATCAAATCCTTCGGCCGTTTCACCTGATGGCCTCACCAGAATTCATCTGCTTGAACCCGAGCGACAGACCGTGAGGGAGCGGGCTGCGGTTTTGATCCAAACGGAGTTCGGTACGACTAGCGAGCAAATAAATCTGATGTTGCGACTTGCGAAGCAAGGGCTGGAATTGTGTTTTCTTAGACGGGAACTGATACCGAAATCGGCGGAAGTGAGTGCATTCAACGACCAGATCGCCGGTAGCGTCGGCCTCTTAGTAGGTTCCAACGCTATGAAGCAAGTACTAGAAGCGATTCATCGGATTAGATCTTCGGACGTAACGGTGCTCATAACTGGGGAAAGTGGCACAGGTAAAGAGCTGGTTGCACGCGCTGTTCACGCTGAAAGTGCCAGGCGCGACCGAGGTTTTGTTCCTTTTAATTGTACTACTGCCACTCGCGACTTAGCGGATAGTCTTTTGTTTGGTCACAGGAAAGGTGCTTTTACTGGAGCTGCGGAGGAGCGACAGGGCGTTGTCAGGGCAGCAGACGGTGGCACTCTGTTCCTAGACGAAATAGGTGACTTAGCATTTGAAGTGCAGCCAAAGTTATTGCGTTTCCTTCAAGAAGGCGAGGTCCAGCCACTGGGCATGGAAAGGCCGATTAAAGTGGATGTGAGAGTCGTCGCAGCGACCAACGCGGAACTGGAACAACTTGTAGAACAAGGGCGATTCCGGGAGGATTTATTCCATCGTCTGAACGTTATAAGGTTACGTGTTCCAGCGCTCAGAGAAAGACGAGAGGAAATTCCCGTCCTCGCTCGTCATTTTATGGGAAGGTTTGCTCTAGAATCGCGAAAGCAACTTGCACTTTCAGATGAGGCAACCGATCTGCTTCAAGTTTTCGACTGGCCAGGAAACGTTCGGCAACTTTCAAATGAAATGCGGAGAATAGTCGCTTTGGCTGAGGATGGAGCTATTATCACTTATAATCACCTTTCACCGGAAATCGTTGGTAGGATTCAAATCAAGAGCGATTCCTCGTTTTCTAGCGGATTTGGGACTTCATCTGGAGTTGTGATCGACATGCACCAACCTATGAGCGATGCAGTCTCTCAACTTGAGCGAGAAATGCTGCTCACCGCGCTGAAACAAAATAACGGTAACATATCAAAGACTGCTCGCCAGTTGGGGCTAACCAGACGCGGGCTTCATATGAAACGCGAGCGACTGGGCATTCATGATGTCGCGGATAGCGGGTCCTGATTGGTAGCTGACATAAAACGCTGAGAGGTGTCTTCCTGGACGCGATTCTCAGGGTTTCGCGAACCCCTGACAAGTCAAAGTTCGTCCTCAGAGGATTGATGAGAGTAGAAAGAGCTACTTGTTCCCCTGATCAGCGGCCTTATATCGGACTTACGTTCGGTTTGACGAAACAGGATCTCCCTTCACCACACTATCGGAGGTCATGAAACCATCAGAAGTCATGAAGCCGTCCGAAGTCATGAAGCCGTCCGAAGTCATATAACCGGACGCGATTAGCCCGTCAGATGTCATGTAACCGTCCGAAGTCATAAATCCATCTGATGTCATGAAACCATCAGAAGTCATAAATCCTTCGGTTGTCATCACTCCGTCCGAGGTCATGAATCCGTCCGAGGTCATATATCCGTCCGAGGTCGTTAGCCCGGCAGTGAATATTTGAGCGCCATTTGCAATTCGTGAATTGTTTTCAGTGACAAGGTTGCCTACCCACAGAAAACCCGAGTCATAGACCGATTGGTAAGTCGTAAACAACTTCTCTCCACCCAACATGTAGTTGTAACCAGCATAAACTGTCTTATTCCAACTCACAGGTTCTTGGGCAATATTCGACTGTTCCGAAGGAAACATGCTCAAATTAGCAGGACTGGATTGTTCATAACCAATCATTAGCGCGTCACCGCAGTGTAGCCCGCTAATGTCGGCTCGGACCGAAGCCGTTAATCGAACTGCTCCTTCGATGTTTATCTGGCCGAGCCCCTGTGACAGAATGCTGAATCCAGATATCCGTTGAGCAGTGTACTGAAGAACTGACTTCACCATGTTAGGCGTCAGCGCCGGGTTTTGTTCCAGTAACAATGCTGCTGCACCAGATACGATCGGAGCAGACATAGAGGTGCCACTCAGGGTCATATATCCGCTTTTAGTGGCGTTTGACACATTGAAGTCTGGATATTCACTAATTATTCTATTGTTGTCTGCTTCGGCCGAAATGATTGCATTTCCTGGAGCAACTAGATCCGGCTTCACTAGATTGTCTGCATATGTTGGTCCGGAAGAACTAAACGTTGTTATTTCATCATCAGAGCGAGCATCAGTTGCGTGTGTATTAGTTGCTCCAACTGTCAGCACCATTGGATCGATGCCAGGACTGACAATGGTTCCGTAAAGCCGGGAGCCATCCGGAGCTTTTCCGAGATTACCAGCGGAGGCTACAACTACAATACCCGCCATTACAGCTGCCTCAGCTTCTTGACACAAAGCATCAGTTACATATGACTCAGTGGTAAATGTGCCCAAGGAGAGATTCACGACTCGAATGTTGTATTGGTCTTTGTGCTGGATAACCCAGTCCAATCCTGCAATAACATCACTTGCGTTACCAGTGCCCTGACTGTTCAGCACCCTTACGTTAACCAGATTAGCGCCGTGAGCGATACCCGCGTACTGCGGATTATTTGGATCGTAACCTGCTGCAATACCCGCAACGTGTGTTCCGTGTCCGTCAAAGTCTCCGCCATTGCTGTTATCAATCGTTTCGCCAGTTGTCAGGTTCACATTTGCTATGACGCGAGAACCCGTACCGTTTGAGTTTTGGAAATCACTGTGGTCGAGCTGGATGCCGGAATCCAATACCGCGATAGCCACGCCTGATCCGTCCACGTATCCAAAACCGTCGCTTCCATCCTGACTCATGCTGGAAGTGTTGCCACCGTCTGTCTGACTCGTACCCGACCCACTTAACGCACTCAGACCGGTAGTCTTGTCAATGTGGCTCCACGTTGTGTCCATCTGGGACAGTTGCCGATCCGGCGATATCCACCTGACTCCGGAATGCTGCGCCAGCGTTTCTACCTTGCTGAGCGGCATTTCCACCATTGAAGCGTTGACGCCCTGGAATTCGCGTCTAATAGTGCCACCCGCTCCGGTCATTGCGGACCGCTCGCGCCATCCTGCTCTCTGATGGGTTTGGACGATCACTCGAACAATCGGATCGCCATTGCCGGACGTCTTGCTGTTGTCGACGTTGTCTGCCATATCCAGCGACATCTTGCGCGACGCGGCTTTTAATCGCCGAGACTGAAGTTTGGATAACCTGCCGGATGCCGAGGCATGATTGGATTGGGAATTTGCCAGAGCTGCGGGAGCGAAACTATAGGTAACCAGCATACCGGCCAGAAAAAGAATGAGACCGGTTTCAGTGAATTTCTTTATTACTGCCAACGCTAAACGCGGGGAACGTTTCGCCAGTTCGACAGTTACGTTGTTGTAAAGCATTTCATGATCTCCGCGAGAAATGCCTTCCACCGATAACTGTCTGCCGCGCGGCCGGATAGCGCAGGTTAGCCAGGACCTGTGCTTAAACTCGGCTTTCACTTCGGCAGCCCCACTGCCTGACGCCGATTTCTCCTGTCTATTTGTCTACGACTGTGGACAAATAGTCCTCACAGGAACCGGCCATGGAGGCTGGTGGCTTTCCGTCCAGGGGCTTTCGCCACAAGGTTGGTCTTATCGGTGAAAGAAGCTTCGGGGCGGCATCAACGGTACTTGGGCCAGTCTGCCGCCCACCATTGCAAGTCAAAGGACGTGCCACCTGTATTGTTTTTTTCGGACATCTATGGCAAATGCCTGATTATACTTGGTTTACTGTCTCTGGTGAGAGACCTGTCTGGTGGATTCCAAATTTACAAGTGGACATTATGACGATCTTTATTCTCGAAAATGACCGAGTTTTCGACCTCAAGTAAATCCTATGCTCAATCGGTCCAAATATTTGTAGGCACGAAGATAATCTTCTCACGAACAGGCGTCAGTCATCCGATACGAAATTCGTACGACTGTCAGAAATCGTAAAAATCATAACAGGGAGACCTAAGAAAAGATTTGAGCTCCAGCAATCTTCAATTAGATTCAGAAGCGGCGCACCAGGGACAACCGCCCGTTAAGGGCGAAGTCCTTCATTTGGCCTTCCTTAATGAACTAAGCCGCGTGATGCGGGGCACGACCGATATCGATATTATTTTTAGCGCGGCAATGAAAGGGCTGGCACAAACACTCGACTTCGACTATGCAGAAGTTCTGATTCACGATGCGATTACTGACACGTTGACTGCGCAATCTGTTATCAATAGAGGCCATTACTCACAACCAGTTACACAGTCGTTTCGTTTTGATGATCCGCTGATAAGAAAATCGATCGAGTCTGCCGGTCCTGTTTTTGCGGACGAACCCATCCATCAGGACATATTTCACGGCATTGTAACTGATGACGAACAATTTAGTTCTCGGGCGGTCTTTCCGTTAGTTTCAAACGGCGGAGTGCTGGGCGTTATATCGGTTTCAAGCCGTGGGCAGCAAGTCATTTCCGATTCCGAGATCAAGCTTTTCATGGAAGTCAGCGAAAGGCTGGCTTTTGCTCTCAACAATTCCAGACTGCTAGCCACCAGTGAAAGAAAGCGAAGGGAACTGGAAGGACTGTATGAGATTGCGCAGGCGTTTTCCGCCGCCAGAGAACCAAGCGAAAGCTATGGAATGCTGACCCGCACCGTTGCACAACTGCTTGTTGCGGAACGATGCATAATCGTCCTTAAGGACAGGGATAGTGGCCGAATAGAGCCCGTCGAACCGGGTTATGGCATCAGCGATGAGAGATACAGCCGGCTGAAAACGGCATTCGCTAATTTTCCGCACGCTTCCGAAATCTTCCGGACGGGAAAAATCAAACGCTGGAACAACGCCGGCGAATCGTCGGAATTCTTTAAACTGGCATACGGGCAGCTTGCGAATCAGTCTGTACTGGGCGCTCCTTTGCTTCAGCGAAACGAAGTCATCGGCGCGATCTACTGCATGAATCGGCCGGGTGGATTTACCGATGACGACGAGCAGCTGCTTTCGATCTTTGCTCACCAGGTTGCGGAAGCTGTAACAAACAACGAGTATTACAAACAGGCTCAAAGACAGGCCAGGCGTGAACAACTGGTTAATCACGTCAACCGCGCGATCAACCGATCGCTGAACATCGACGATATCCTGCAGGCCGCGGTTAACGAGCTGGGCCGCGCCGCGTCGGCAAAATCTTCAGCCTTTTATTTATTAGGCGACGATGAGAAAACCGAACGCGTTTACTGTTACGCCATTTCGCCCGACAGCGCTACGGTTGTCGACTGGCCATCCGTGGAATGCGATGACGCATCAGTCCTGGAAATCCATGTAGTTTGTAACGACCGCGTAGCCGGCCGCCTGGTATTAAAACGAGGCTCCGAAGAGTCCTGGGCGGACGAAGATATAGCTTTGGCGCAATCGGTTGCCGATCATCTTTCGATCGCAATAAAAAACTCCGAGCTCTTTCAGCAAACCGATACCGCCGCGCGTCATCTGGCTTTGCTGAACCACATAGGAAATGCGTCACGGAAAGGGATGTCGCTCGGCGACCTGCTGAAGGTTTCAGTCCAGGCATTGGGACGCCTGCTTAATATCAGCCTTTGCGGGATCACAATCTGCGATTCCGAAGACGGAGAAATTTCAGACGCGGAGTCATACAGCGAAGCTTCCTTCGCCGCGCCAGCCGTTAATCCTTTCAGCGTTGACAATCCGTTCTTCAGGCTTGCGATGAGCAAAGGTCAAACTATTAAAATCGATGATATCGAAGATGCGTCAAAGAACGAGCCAATGCTGGGAGATATAGGGCCATCATTGCTGTCGATAGATGCGCGGTCCTTGCTGATTTCCCCGATAATTACTAACAACGAATCCGTGGGCGCCCTCTGCCTTCTTCAATGCGGCAGCAGACGACGCTGGAGAGCCGCGGAAGTGGAACTAGCTCAAGCATTGTCCACGCAGATCGCATCCGTGATTGAGCAATCGAGGCTCAACGAGGCTATAGATCAAAGAGCGCGCGAGGCTATTGCGCTCTATCAAGCTTCAAACGCGCTGGCGCTTTCTTTGAACCTGGACGAATTGCTGGATGAAATCATGCGCGTGATGCGCGAGGTGCTCTGTTATCAATCGGCCACTCTTCTTTTGTTCAATGAAGATCATACCGAGCTCTATATGCGTGCCACCTTTGGGTTAGACACCGACTGGGTCGGCTGGGGAATGGATATCAACGAGCCGAGTATTGTTACCGATGTCGCGCGAAAGGGCGAGCCAATCAATATAACGGACGTAAGAGGGGACTCGAGATATATTACGGCCCGCGCCGCCAGCCTTTCCGAACTGGCAGTGCCATTGAAAATCGACAATGAAGTTATTGGTGTTCTCGAGGTCGAGGCCGATACCATTGCCGCATTTCGTGACCGGGATGTAAATCTTCTGACAGCATTTGCAGACAAGGTAGCCATCGCTATCCGTCAGGTTCGATTGTTCGAGCAGGTATCTCGCAGCAAAGAAGAATGGGAGACTACATTCGATGCGATGAAGGATGCGATCTTTATCTTTGATCGCAACGCCAGCATTGTCAGGGCGAATTCCGCCGCAGCCGAGCTGATCAAATGGGACGAGAAACGCACCAAAGCGCCAGGATCTCCCAACTACTTTCTTGATGGTGACGAGCTGGTGAAAGGCGCGATTGAGGAATCGCAGACTTTAGAAACCGAGCTGGAATGTGCGCCTCTCGGACGACTTTTCCACATTACTATTTATCCGATTCTGGATGGCGATGGTAACGTGGAAGGCGCGGTCAAAATTGCCCACGATCTTACAGTCCTGCGGTCGGCGGAGCGCGATGCTCGCGAGAATCAGGATTTCGCGGCGGAGCTGGTCGATAACGTTTATGACGCCATCTTCACTACGGACCTTCACGGCAGATTCAATTGGCTGAACCAGCAAACCAGCGCAGTCAGCGGCTACACCGAGTCCGAATTGATCGGGCTTAATTTCACCGGTCTTATTATTTCTGAAGAGGTGGAAAAGACTCGACTGAATTTCACCAGCGCCGCGCAAGGTAAACCGCAGGGATTCGAAACGCGGATGGTTCACAAGAATGGCGAAATCCGAACGTTGCTGGTCACTTTCACGCCATTCAGAAGAAGACAGCGGATTGTCGGAGTCCTGGGGATCGCTCGGGACGTTACAGAACAGAGGCGAGCGCAGATCAATACCGCAAGATCAGACAAGCTGCATGCGCTGGGAGAACTGGCATCAGGTGTCGCGCACGATTTCAATAATATCCTGGCCGCAATTTTGGGACGCGCGCAGCTGATGAAGACCTATACCAACGACGAACGTATTCAACGCAGCCTGGAAATTATCGCGCAGGCGGCCCTCGATGGCGGGAACACGATCAAGCGAATACAGAACTTTACCCGGCGCCGCGCCGACAGGGATTTCCTGACCCACGATATTACTCGATTGATAACCGACGCCGTCGATATCACTCGCACCAGATGGAAAGATGAAGCCGAGCTCGCGGGTCGAAAGATTTCGGTAAAAACCGAGCTGTCACCTTATCTCTTCTGCGAAGGCGATGCGACTGAGCTCAGGGAAGTGTTCATAAACCTGATATTGAATTCGGTTGACGCGATGCCCAGGGGTGGTGAATTAAAGATAATCGCGAAAGCCGAGGATCAGTGCTGCGTGATCAAATTCATCGATACCGGCGTTGGCATGACTGAAGATGTTCGTAACAGGATTTTCGATCCCTTCTTTACTACTAAGGGGGTCGAAGGCACCGGTCTCGGCTTGAGCGTTTCTTATGGGATCATCGGTCGTCACAACGGGCGAATAGAAGTAGAGAGCACGCCCGGCGCCGGCGCCTGTTTCACAATCACGCTTCCACTAGCAGAAGAAGGCTCGGAATCGGAATCGACTGACGAGCAACGTCACAGCGCCGCACCGGCGCGTATATTGGTTGTCGACGATGAGTCTACTATTCGCGAAGTACTGACAGAAATTCTTCAGACTGAGGGTCATAGCGTTGTCGCGGCCGACGGCGGAAAGAAGGCCCTTGAGCTAATGAGCGAGCAGGAGTTCGATCTTGTGTTCACCGATCTGGGAATGCCAGAGATGAACGGCTGGGAAGTGGCTAAATATGTAAAAGCCATGAGCCCGAACACCCCGGTAATTATGACTACTGGATGGGGCGAAGAGATTGATTCCGCTCAGGCATCGCGTGAAGGTGTTGATTACGTCGTCGCGAAACCCTTCCAGGTTAATGAAATATTTAATCTTGTTGCAGACGTCCTTTCGAAACGCAAAACGTAGCGCAATCGTCCTTGATTGCGTCCGTTTATGAGAGCGCCACATGGAATTCAAATAATAAGTTTAATGAGTGGCGCAAACAGCGATGTTTGCGCTACTTTCCGATAATAGCCTCAATCTGCTTCAGGTGATTGATGTCGTGGCCTGCATAAAGTTTCGCGTAGATCGCGACATCCTCTTTGCCGCGTTCCGAATGAACGCCAAACTTTTTCCACTGTTTCTGATCAAGTGTCTTGAACAATGCCAGGTTGGCTTCTCGTACGACACGGAAAGTCTCTAGTGATTTTTTGGGATCGCGTTTTTCATATTTGCCTTGGGTTGCCCAGTCATTCTGGTCGTACCCCTGAATCTCGACCCCCGGCGAAGCCAGCATCATTCTTATTCGAAACGCGCCGACCATTTCCGCGTCGGCAAGATGCGCGATGATTTCGGCCACGGACCACCTTCCTGGCGCCGGGCTGCGCATCAATTTTGCTCGCGGGACATCTTTAATCAGCTTTTCAATCTTCCTCGCGGTTGCTGCCTGAATTTTAAGTGCGTCCTGATTTTTGACATAATCCAGTACCCGTTTTTTGTATTGCTCAGGTGTTTCCGTCATGTGTTGCTCCTGTCTGGTAATTCAATGTGTGGCTTTCACGCCGAACGCGGTCAACGGCCGAATCTGTGAAGATTCATTATATATTCGTCTGCAAGCTCCGGTCCCGCTGTTGCCTTGAATGAATATGATCACTCGCACCGCAACACAACCATCGGATTTGCCTTCTGTGCCCTCCGTGCGGGTATGTAGCAGGCCACCAGCGCCACGCCGGCCAGCAAAAATGCGACAAACGCGAATGTGAGCGGATCAGTTGCGCTGGTTTTGTAAAGCAAACTTACCATCAAACGAGTCAGAGCAAACGCACCCGTCAATCCTGTTACAATGCCGATAATTGCCGGTTTCATGCCTTGTTTCAGCACAAGGTTGAGCACGTCCAACGCCTGCGCTCCCAGGGCCATGCGTATTCCGATCTCATGGGATCTTTGGCTCACTGTGTATGACATAACTCCGTAAATGCCCACTGTTGCCAGGATCAGCGCCGTGGCGGCAAAAATGCCCAGCAGAGACAGATTAAAGCGCCTGCGAAAAACTGATTGAGAAATAATCTGCTCCATTGTTTTCACTTCGGTAACGGGTTGGTTTCTGTTAACGGTCAGCAATTCGCGACGAATCGTTGCGGACAACATCAATGGATCGGACGAAGCTCGAATCACGACTCCCATCAATCGTGATGGCGCCTGCCAATATGGCAAATAAATCTGTGGAGCAGGCGTGCGATCCAACGCGTATTCGTTTACATCGCCGACAACTCCGATGATCGTCAACCAGCCATTGATTGCCTTTGGTCGCCACGGCGTGTTTGTTTCCGGAAAGATGGTGTGAATCCGGTTGCCGATCGGGTCCTCGTTCGGCCAGTACTGTCTAGCCATTGTTTCGCTGATCACCACCAGGCCTTCGGGGCTGGTTGAATCCTGGTCGACGAATGCGCGTCCTTTCAAAAGCGGTATGCCTATTGTGTGAAAGTAATCCGGATCGATCACGTGATATTGAGCCAGAGGCGTTGTCTCGTTGTTCGGAGCTCTTCCTTCGATCACGATGCCGGTGGAATCCCCGATACCGGACAGCGGCAGAAAACTAATGCTGCTTGCGGCCTGCACCTTGGGGATTGCTCTGATATGCGAGAGCGTCTCGCGACAATACTCAATCACCTGATGCTGCTGCGGGTACATCGATTCCGGCAGCCATACCTGCATCGTCAGCACGTTTTCAGGCTTAAACCCCGGACTAACGTCAAGCACATTTTTAAAACTGCGAAGCATTAATCCCGCGCCGACCAGCAGAATCATCACCAGCGCCATTTCAGAAATCACAAGGACATTGCCCGAGGCCCTGCTTGAGCTTTTGCCTTTTTCTTTCAGCGCGTTATTTAAAGATATGTTTGACGCCTGCAAAGCCGGCCAGAGTCCAAAAATTACACCCGTCAGCAGAGATAGAACGACCGTTATACCCAGGACTTGATAATCGACAGTCATCCAGTCGCTACGCGGCAGTCCCCTCGGATCGATCTTTACCGCTGCGCGCAATGCGTAAAGACAATTCCATGCAAGCAGCAATCCCGCCACCGCGCCCAGCACGGACAGCAAAATGCTTTCCGTCAACGATTGCCAGATCAGACGCGAGCGCGAAGCTCCGAGCGATGCTCGTATCGCAAATTCTTTTTGGCGCGACGAAGCCCGTGCCAGACACAGATTGCTGACATTGGCGCACGCAATTAACAGAACGAATCCCGCTGCCGCCATCAGCATCAGCAGCGCCGGTCTTATCGTGAGAGCCTGACTTTCCTGCATTGTCAGGACTTGCACTCCACGGTCCCTATGGGTGGCAGGGTAAGCCTGAGCCATGTGTTGCGCAATGCCATTCATCTCTGTTTGCGCTTGACCAAGAGTAGTGTCTTTTTTAAGTCTGGCAAAAGCCAGAATCGAAAAATCGTCGCGTTTCAGCTCGCTTCGATTCATTACAAACGGCATCCACAAATCGTCTTGTCGTTGATCGCCGTACAAATTGAAATCCGGGGGAAGCACGCCGATAACGGTGAACGGCCGGCCATCGATATCGATGGTTTTGCCGGGCAAATTCCGATCGCCGCCAAAACGGCGTTGCCATAGACGATGGCTCAGAATAACGACCTGATCGCGACCGGCCTCGTCCTCGTCAGAATGGAATGTGCGGCCAATTTCGGGGCGTACTCCCAGCAAGTCAAAAAAATTGGCGGAAGCACGCACGCCCATAACCTGCTCTGGTTCCTCTTTGCCGGTCAGCGTATAAAACCACGTGCGCGTAGCGGACATCATTTCGAACGAGTGGTTTTGCTCTCGCCAGTCAAGAAAGTCGGCCGGCGACGGGATATCTCGGGGTATACCGTTCTTCAGGTCGGTTTCCCAGACGTAAACTATTCGATCCGCATCTTTGAACGGCAGCGGCCGCAGCAATACTGCGCGGACGACACTGAACATCGCGGCGTTTGCGCCGATTCCAAGCGCCAGTGTGGTGATGGCAATTAAAGTGAAGGCAGGACTTTTGAGCAACATTCTCGTGCCAAAACGCAGGTCTTGAAGCAGAGTATCCATTGCTCTCGCGCAGGGCAAAACCAGTAACACTGGTCCGTCTAAATATTTTCAGTTTGAAATCGCCGGAAGTTAATCGAACTTCGATTTCCGGCAACAAAATACAGGGAACAATCTGGACACGTCAAGCATTTGCTGAGGTCACAACTCTATGAACAGGAGTTGCAGATATCAGTGGAAAGCACCTTCTGCCGTTGGCTGATGGACTTGCCGAAGCCTGTGCGGTCGTAGTAAGTGACCCTGTAACCTGCTCCCAGGAGAACGGGCACTTGTCCAGGAAGCACCATTAGATGGGTATCCGTGGATCAGAACAACAGGTTGGCCCGAGCCATGACGTTCGTGGTAAAGCTGCAAGCAACCTATCGCCGCAATTGTTGTGGAAGACGCAGGGCAAAACTGATCATACGTGGAAAAAGTCTCTTTACGAAGAAAGGCAGCCTCGGTAAGCGATTAATCGGTTGCCTGTAATCGACAGCGACTTTTAGCGAGCTCGGCCAGCGATCGGCTAAACCGCGGAATATCTCCCTGGGACGGTAAAAATAGGTGAACATTTTACGCTCTATTTTTGGAGTCAATTCGTAATTTGTTCGGTACCCTGCAGCCCAGCTATTCAATATTTCAGCAATAAGATAAGAGGGGAGATGCACTCTTGCCCTCACCAACGGCGTTGTCGATAAATCCGCGCGAAGCAATTTGTGCGACAGCATTATTGCGGCCTTTATCCAATTAGCCTGTCTGCTGTCCCTGCCCAGACAAAGATCCCAATCGAAATCGGCCGAAGCTGACTCCACCGCGGCAGCCACATCGCAGAGCCAGAGCGGCCGATAACCATAGTGTCGAATGTAATGCAAAGACAGCAACCGCAGATTGTCTTCTGGCCCCAAAACCCGGATCGGAACTTTCCCCAGATACACACAACGCGAACGGGCGAACAAGTCGTCGAGCGTTCTATCGCTCAGTTCGTTTAATTCGTGGTGCGCCAGGTCAATATTGGCTTGTCCATCTTTGAATTCGTTCACCAACTCTATCGCTTGTTGCTGTTGTCCAGGATGGACTATTAGGTCTATGTCGCCGGGCGGTCGCAATCCGGTTTTCGGATAAACTCGGGCCGCGGCCCAGCCTTTGTGCAGAATAGGCGTGATTCCCGCTGGCGCGAATAAACTAAAAAGCTCCTTTAAATCGGCTGCTCGTTCGTCGGCCAGGAGCTTCTGATTAAAGTATGCTAACTGCAGCTCGCGTGCGGCTTCGCTTTTCGCCAGGTGACTGTCTCGAATCCCCCACCAGCCAAGCGCGCCAGTTCCTGAACGTATTAAAATTGGGGCAATAGCAGTCAGATCTCCCGCGTTAATATCAGGTGGCTCAGGAACGTCCCGCCAGCTTGTGGCCAGCATTTCGGCAATCATTCTACCTGTGTTTGGATCATTTCTGCCCATCAATATCGAGTCAACTCTTCCGTCAGGTTGTCTCTCATTTTTTGTACGAGCGCCTGATCTGCGGTATGGATCAGATTGTTCTTTTCGCCCGGATCATTCTTCAGGTCGTACAGATATTCTGATTTTGTTTTAAACGAAAACATGTATTTGTAGATATTCTGATCCGTGCGATATAACACGGCATACCATGGATCCTGAAATCTGGTTTGATGAACATTGAACTCTTCGATTTCAGGCTTCAGCAAAGAATGGCCTTGCCACGAAGCAGGGATCGGCAGCCCTAAACGATCGACAATCGTCGGCGCTACGTCGATCTGGGTCGCAAATTTCAGATTGCCGTACTTTTCCTCAGGATCGTCGTAAAACAACATCGGTATATTTATTAACTCCTGAAAAAGATGCGTGACGTGCCCATAATCCTGATCGCTGTGGTCGCCCAGTCCTTCGCCGTGATCGGCCAGAATCACAACAACGCTGTTTTCAAGATAGCCTTTCTGTTTCAGCGCGCCGAAAAGCTGTTCGATGATCGCATCTGCCTGAATTACACCATTGTCATAATTGTTGATCATCGTCTCGCGGTCGTAGTCTCCTCGCAAAACCGAAGCCCAGTCATACTTGACTTGTGATGGGTTGTAACGTCGATACTCGTCGTGCTTGATTCCCAGCAGGTGAGTCGACATCAGATGAAAATAGAAAAAGGACGGCGTGCCGTTAAAGTCCGGTACTTTCTCCAGCCCCTCGAATATCAACTGATCGTCATTCCAGCTGTACTTGGTCGAAGAGACTCCTTCATAATAGTAGCTAAATTCCTCTTTGCCGTAAGAATCTCTCAATCCGTGCCAGTCGTGATTGCCGGACAAAATCATGTAGGTATTGTAGCCCTGGTCATGCAGCAGGTTGTAAAGTTTGAAATCCTGCGGGACCAGTCCGCGCAATGTCTTTGAGGACATCGTACTGAGAATGCCGCAATTCGATTCGGCGCATGTCGATGTGGCCATCTCCACTTTTCTCAGTCGACCTGATTCAAGCAGGCTCTTTAAGAAAGGCGTGGTCGGCCGCTGGTAACCATAGATACTCATATGGTCCGCGCGGAGCGAATCAGAAATAATGACTATGACGTTTTTCTTCTGAAACGGTAGTCCGCGGGGATAACTGGCGCGTATGCGCGGCTCCTCTTCACGCAGTTTTTCGGCCAAAGCGCTGTGATTGAAATCGTAGATCAGATTGGTATTTGTAAAAAAGCTCAGGACAGGCTCTGCGCGCACGATTCCGTTCGAGTGAAGCTTGTGGCTGAGAACAGAAATGTAACCAGCGTATCCAAGCGCCAGAATAGTTAATACGGCAACGGATTTAATCGTTCGCTGTCGATTTTTGAAGAGGCTCCATTCCCTGCCAGGCAAAATAAGCTCGCCCAGGCTCATTATTATTACGCCAGACAAAGCCTGGTAAATACCGACGATGAAAACGATGACGGCTGCTATCGCCAAATAGATACGCAGGGGAACAACCAGTATCTCTGATTGCAGCGCTTTTGGGTGAAAGAGGTACTGCGACAGAACCGGATAATTAATATTGTTGCCTAAGGTGTTGTTTGCAAAAAAATCGGTCAGATAGAGAGCCAGCAGCGCAATGAGCGCGGCGGCGGGAACAAAGGCCACGAAAAATCGGGTTAACCGTCGGAATCTCAGAGCAGGGACAAGCAGCAACAATCCGGGAGCGAATGTCGTTATAATAAAAAGGCCGCAGACCACAGAGACGTGTACGAGGATCAACCGACGGTTGAAACCAAAGGAGCGACAAAAATAGTTGATGAACCCAAAGCTGATGGCGAGCTGAGCGGCGAATATGAACAGCAGCGCCCAGCAGTCCCGGGTTCGTCGCCAGACGCCTGAGAGCGCAGGCGTCCTTGCCTGCGTGGGTTCGACAACACGAGTGTTCATTCTTTGAGCGCGCTCCATATCTCAGTCGCGCAGGCAAGAATGCCTGCTCTCTCACGCCAGCCGAACCATTCCCGTCGATGACATTTCTTCCATGCTTCCAGCATCACTGCACTGAATTAAGGTCCTCCAAGACTAACCACTTCCCGGCGGTGGGGGTGTCGGTATCGGTGGGGGTGCCGGTTGGGGCGGTGTACCTGAACCTGGGGGCGGCGGTCCGCCATCACTTCCAGGTGGCGGCGGTAATGGTGTTGGTGGCGGTGTTGGACCTGAGCCCGGAGCACTTTGAGCCTGAGCAGGAGTAGGAGCGATGATCGATGTAATCACCGGCAAGGCCACTATACCCGCCAAACCAGCAACCGCGATTAAATCACGACGTGTTATCCGCAAGGCCTGGGCAGGCAACTCCAGTGATTCCGCAAACAAATAGGCTCCCTGCAATCGCTTTAGCGTATACCAGACCACTCGCTCGTCGATTTCTGTTCCGGACTGATTGCCAAGAAAAGCAACTATCTCCGGCACGGTGCGCGATCCATCGCAGGCTTTCCAGACCAAAGCCGAAGTTGAATTCAAATTATGAATCTTAAATCGTTTCAGATCATAGATGATCAGTTCGTCACCTTTCTCCGTTATCAGCAAATCTTCACTGCGGGCTTTGGGGGTCAATTCGACTGGTAAACTCAATCCATTCTCCTTAAATGTGAGCAGAGATTTTCTGGCCGTTTTCCGGAAATAGAACGTAACATCTGGAAACGCGAGTCACGCCTGAGCCAATTGAGTGAGACCAGCCATCAATATGATGACCGGATTGCATTTGTTCGTGCAAAGCGGCCATGCTCCCAGAGCATTCTATTTATAACAGCGTAATCCGGCGAGAAACTCCCTCACCCTAAGCAAAAAATAAAAATGGAGCGGCAGCGAGAAAGCTGCCCTCGACGAGTTAGTTATCTGATCCGCGTCAGCTATACGGGATCGCCAGGGGTTCTGAGGTACGAGCCGGACAATCGCCCCCCGCAACCTACCGTAATCCCAGCATCACTGCACCGAATTAAGATCCAACCGAGGACCCACTTCCAGGTGGTGGGGGTGTTGGATCACCAGAGCCAGGTGGCGGCGGCG
>DASRDY010000031.1:0-58674 GCA_035652355.1 Blastocatellia bacterium | reverse complement strand
TTTGGGCAATTGTCATATCTTCCCGCGCGTTGCTTTCGGCGCTCAGTTGTTTTAAAAGCTCAAGCCAGTTATTCGACTTGTACAAAGAACGCCCGGCGAGATTTTTGAGCAGATTTTCATCCTTTGCCTCTCCGGACCACAATACTGGAACAGACGTTACCGGAACTCCGCTTAGCAATTCCGCTCGTTTATCCGTCGACAGAAATGTTCCGTCAGCATTATCCAATACATCGAACTCAAGAAAATAATGCGGGAGCAGATCATAAAAAATCGTGTGCTTCGCGTAGAGCCATTCACCATAAAGTACGTATCGATCTCCGAGGACATCCCACAACTCCTGCTGGTGGCAGTTAGCCCATGTCTTGAACAGGTTGAAGTGTTTTTCGCGGCCGCCTCCAACCAGAAAGTGTCCGCGACTTTGCAGGAGAATTTTTCCGTCGGCGGTAAAACTAATCCCGGCGTTGGCGCCATCGACTTTCTCTTCAATTACAACGAAGCGGTCTTTTATTGTTTCGAAGGCGACGCTTGCCAAATCCTCGTCGCCTGGCTGGTAGCGAGAGCCGTTCAGGTGCGGGGTGCGCGGGTATTTGTAGATTGTGCTCATGGCTATGTCACAACCCCGCTATCGCAATCATGTGATTGAGTACGTATTCGATCTTTACTCTTCTCGCGCCCGCTGACAAAAGCATATGCTCAAGTTTCGCTTTTGTGAACAGTTGAATGTGCTCCGGATTGTCATCTTCGTGCGAAGGAACAGATAGCAAAACAAATCGTCGCGCGACTCTGATTGTTTCGATGATGGCTCGCTCAGGATTACATAGATGTTCCATTACTTCTAATGCGCTCACGACATCAAATGAGTTATCCGCGAACCCAAGCCTGGTGGCATCCATAATCACTGATCGAACACGCTTTATACCGCCTTTGTTAACACAATTGATATCAGAAGCTCGATTCCAGTTTATCTCCGCAGTCGTGACCTCCAGGTATGGAAAACTGTCGAGAAGCGGCCACAAAAATGTTCCGGGGCCGCTGCCAATATCCAGCAAATTGGCGGGCTGAAGACCACGCAATATGCCAAGGACTTTTTGAACACGTGGCAGTTCAGAATTTCTCTTGAATTTATGAAGGCGCAAACCATTCGCAATACCTGCCCTTATCAATGAATCGCCATCCAGTTCACGCAGTGCCGGCAGGCGGCCACTGACAAAGGCCGCTACAAGCTCATCGTAATAATGAGATGGTGTATCTGATTCCGTCATCGCAAATCCATTACCCATGACAGCAAGCGTTCGCCTGCTCGAATTCAATAATATAGATTTGCCGGGACGGTTTAAAGGAGAGGTTTAGCTCAAAACCTATCTTGGCGCGGGCTCTATTTTTGTTTCTCAATCATCGAAACGATTTCGGTGCAGCCTTTTTTCTTCGCGAACCACAGAGCCGAACGCCCCCGGAAGTTGTCCTCAAGTTTCAAATCTGGCGAAGCATCAAGAAGAGCTTTCACGGTTTCAGTCTGGCAATCAGGAACGAAAGGCCGATCCAGATCCCAGGCTCCGCCGACCGCGTTCGATAGCGCCGTTACGCCGTCTGAAGATTCAATGTATGGATCAGCGCCAAGCCAAAGAAGTTCTTTCACAATTACAGTGTTGTCGTAACCGGCAGCAAACATCAACGCGGTGGCGCCGCCGCTAACCGTCAGGTTAACGTCGGCGCCGTTATCCATAAGCAGAATCGCCGCCTGATTCTGTCCCTTATGGATTGCGTGAACCAGCGCGGTCCATTGGTTTGGACCGTGATCGCGAAGGTTTATCTCTGCTCCGGAATGGAGAAGAGGCCTGATAATCTCAGTATGACCGGTTCTTGCCGCGAGCATCAGTGGCGTGTACCCACTGGTGTCTTCGCCATTTGGATCTGCGCCTTCTCTCAACAGAGAAGAAACGATTTCAGCATCTCCACCTGCCGCGGCTCTAGTGAGCGGAGTATCGGCGACTTGATCGCAACTTGAAAGGGCTAAACCCGATATCAATATTAATGCTGTCGTAATTCTCCGCATATTTATTGTCCTGGCAACAATCTGTTCAATGAATACACATTGTGATGATGAGCCAAACGCCGAGCAGGCTCAGCAAAGATTGCCATTTCGGAATTGACAGGATAATCAAAGTGCCCGCCGCCATAAGGCTCATACTCACCCACCGTGTCATTCCTTCTTCGCTTGGAGAATTCCGAGCAAATTCGTCAAAGGCAAATACCGCGTTTATTGTTGCGGGTATGACCGCAAAGGCAGCGAAGCGTCGAATCCTTGCGAACCAGATCAACATGTGGGATTCCTCCTGACCTGCCTTTTTTATATCATTATTACTTTACACTGTAAAGTACTTTCCGGGTTTTTGATGGTCAATGATCGCTCGTTATTTTACGAACGATGTAAAATGGAATATTGGTTGACTTAAACACCAGGGAGAACGGTTGTGCAAATAGGATTCTTTCAGTTTGAACCGAAATTCGGCGATGTGCAGTCGAACATAAACAAAGTGGAGCAGGCGCTTGGAGCGGTCGATGCCGACTTGATCGTCCTGCCGGAATTGTTCAGCACCGGCTATCAGTTCGTATCCCGCGAAGAGGCATTCGAACTGGCTGAAGAAATACCCGGAAAAACCGCGAAACGTTTAATCGAAATCGCCGCCGACAAAAAAATGCATATCGCGGCTGGCCTGGCTGAGCGTTCAAAAAATCAAACTTTTAATTCCGCGGTTCTGGTCGGACCGGCGGGACTCATCAGCGCCTATCGCAAAACTCATCTATTTGATGAAGAGTTGTTGTGGTTCACCCCGGGCGACACAGGGTTTTCGGTTCACGACATAGGCAAAGCAAGAGTCGGGTTGATGGTCTGTTTCGACTGGATGTTTCCTGAATCGGCGAGGACGCTTGCGCTAAAAGGCGCGCAAATAATCTGTCACCCCAGCAATCTTGTTCTTGGCACTTGCGAAGAAGCGATGATAACCAGGTGTCTTGAAAACCGAGTCTTTGCCATCACCGCAAATCGCACAGGCACGGAGCAGCGCGGCGGAAAATCGGCTCTTCGTTTCACCGGCCGAAGTCAGGTTGTGAGTCCGCGCGGTGTGCGACTTTGCTCTGCTGGACCTGAAGAGGCAGCGGTAAAAATCGTCGAAATCGATCCGACCGACGCCGACAACAAACGGGTGGCCACTTATAGCGACCTGTTCGCAGAACGAAAGCCTGGATTTTACGGTGACATAACCGACGGTTCAATGCGCCTTGATTGAAATCGGAGAGCCAGGAAAATTGTAGGGGCTGGGCTTGTCCCTGCCCGGATCGTGCGAAGCACGATGAAAGGCTCGGTAAATAATCGTCTGATTGCCTGCGGCAATTCGGGCAGGGACAAGCCCAGCCCCTACATTGTACTAATTGCCAACTTTGCTGGAAATTATAAATACTCGACCAGATTGAAACCCATTGATCTGGCTCCAGGCAGACGTAATCAGAAAATCGATCGCTCCGTCTCCATCCACATCTCCGATTTGCGTAGCATCAAATCCAAACGTATCACCGGGAATCTTGCACGTGTACATCTGCAACAATTTGCCGTCTTTGCCGGAATAGAGGTACGACTTGCCGCCTGAAGACGCCGCCCCCGAATATTGCCACGCGCCAATTATCAAATCATCATATCCGTCTCGATTAACGTCACCGGCATCCGCGATGCCAATGCCAAAGCCATTTCCGGCCTGCTCGCCCGTCAATGTAAACAACAACTTACCGTCAGCGCCGGAATAAACATAGATCCTTCCAGTCGAAGGTCCATTTGCGCTATTGGTGAAATCAGAAACGTAGATATCGGGGATTTTGTCGCCGTTTACATCACCTACGGCCGACAGAAACATCGCGCCGAACGCTGCGCCTGATTCGTCCGACTCGAAAACGAACTTTGGCTTGCTCGACAATCCTTCATAAACATACGCGCGCCCAGTGTGTTTTGGTCCCGCGCCCGGAGCTCCGACAATAACAAAAGAATGTTTACCGTTCTTATATCCGGCCACGCTGCTGCCGAATCCATCGCCGGCATTTTCCCCTTGCAAAGCCAGCAAGAGCCCACCGTCTTTGCCTGAATAGATATAGGCGTGACCAGGCTTTTGCGGATTGCTTCCCGGCGCGCCGATAATGACATCGTCGCGTCCATCGCCGTTTATGTCACCGGCGGTGGCGACGTGACGACCAAAGGCTTCGCCAGCCGTATCTTTTGAAGAGAGCGTCAACAGAACTCTGCCATCTTTTCCTGAATAAACATACGCTCGTCCCGAACCTGGCGCCGATGCGACAACATCAGGAATTCCATCGCCATTCGTATCACCCGCGCATTCAACACCGATGCCCAGGTTATCGCTACCCTGACCCGTTTGCGACCACAACAGTTTTCCACTCTTGCTGGAATATACGTAGATTTTCCCTGCCGGTTGCCCATTGACACTATATGTCGGTGCGGAGGTCACAAAATCGATTGCTCCATCGCCATCAACGTCACCTATTCGACGCGCGATCCATCCGAACTGTGAACCCTTCTGCTCGCCATCCCATTCGCGAATTATTTTCACATTTTCGACGAACGGATTAGCGAACTCGTCGCGTTTTGGGATCAATCTTTCAAATCGCGAATCATCTTTGAGAGGCTTCATATTCGGATCAGTAAGGATCAGCGTCATATCGAAAGCGCCACTATCGCGCAGAAACTGAAGGTATTTAAATGCACTCTCTTTATTGTTTTCTAAAACATAGATAGTTGCGATGTGATAGATCGCGGACGGACGCAGCGGCGGAAACTGCCGGACTTTTTCAAACGTTGCAATGGCCTTGTCGTATTCGCCTTTTCCCTGGTATGCAGTACCAAGAACACTGAGCGCGCCCATTCGATTAGGATTTTTCTGAGTAAAATCTTCGAGGATTTTTATCGCGCCATCATAGTCTTTTGCCTGGATCAATGTCTGAGCCTTCTGAACCTCCTCAGGAATACCGATCTGAGCAGCAATATTAACGACGAAATAACAACACAGCAGCAAAGCCGAAATTGCGTTGATTCGATGATACCTGGTCATAAATGAACCTTAAAAAGTAATCAGGCGATACGCCTGGATCATGCGGCTCAAGGCGACAATTTGTGAAGGTCAGAGTAAGGGTAAATTAGATATTACGCTGTCAGATTCTTGCTCAATTTTCGAATCGTCTTCCCGGTCGCAATGTTTCTAAACCCGGAAGGAGAGATACCGAATTCGCGGCGAAAGGCATCACTGAAATGGCTGTGACTGGAATAACCGACCTCGAACGCCAGCTTCGACAGATCAGACTCGCAAACACACTCGAGTGCGCTCCGCAATCTGAGTCGGTTCAAATACTGATGAATCGACAATCCAGTTGAACGTTTGAAGACCCGACAAAGGTGATAAGGCGAACTGTTAACGCATCGTGCGATTTGATCCAGGGAAAGCGGTTCTCGATATTTTGCTGCCAATACTACCTTCGCTTTATCGCTGAGCTCCGAATGCGATCTTTCGGTTGAGATTTTCCGTTTACGCTGTTTCGTATTTACTGTGTTGTACGCGGAATCGATTGCGTTACTCAGTAACTGCAGCGCGTTTTCGTCCACTGAAATGAGATCAAGCCTATCCCTGGATGATATGTAACCCAGCAGAATTCGATGCGCCAAATAAATCCCTGAATTGCTGGGAGTGCTGGTGAACGGAAATCGCAAATCCAGGTTCTCTATCGTTTTTGGATCATACTGAGAGCGAATTTCAGAAAGGACCTGCGGATTCAATACGAAACCCGTGCACTCGTCACCTCCCGGCACAGGATGACTCGTCCGATATTCTTCGTTTCTGTTGAAAAAAATGATGTGGTTGGGATCGACTACGACTTCTTTGCCTCGAATCTTGTTAATGAACAGCCCTGAACGAGGAAAAACGATTTTGCAAGAGCTGGACCATTTTTCTCCGCTCCACTCTGAACGATTGCCAGCGCACCGAATATCGCCAACACTGACAACTGCGCTTTGATAAACGATCTTTACCGTGTGATCTTCAGCCATACTGTGATTAATACGATGGCTGATTGCCGGCTTTCCATTTGATGTTGCAGCCGATGCTTGGCTTCTGGTCAGCGCTGACTTGCCTGTCGCCGAGTACGTCATCAATTGCTGCACGAAGGTCGCGACCGGTGACTGGCTTGCCATTTTCCGGCCGGCTGTCGTCAAGCTGCCCTCTATACACAAGGCGGCGCTCTTTATCGAATAAGAAGAAATCAGGCGTGCAGGCGGCATTGTAGGACAAAGCGACTTCCTGGTTCTCGTCAAAACAGAACGGAAAGGTGAAGCCAAGCTCCTTGGCCATTTCTCTCAGGCTTCCCGGCGCATCGTCAGGGAAATTGTCAGCGTCGTTGGAACTGATTGCGACGATGCCAATATCTTTGTCAGAATAATCTTTGCCGAGCCGCGCCAGCTCGTCCTGGATATGCTTTACGAATGGACAATGGCGGCAGATGAACATTACCAGTAGGGCCTTCTTGCCGGAAAATGTGTCTATTGAGATCGTTTTTTCCGAAACAACATCGGGCAAGCTAAAGCCCGGCGCAATTGTTCCAAGTTCCAGCATTGTCGAAGCAGTTCGCACCATAACGTCCCTCCTGTTCCAGTCCGAAGATTGTACAGTGGTTTTTCCATGAGCGAAACTGTACAGCCGGTTGATTGCATAAGTGACGATACCAAAGGCCGGCAACACGCTGGCAGCATGTTATACAAGTCGAATTTCGCTTGAAATAAGTGCAATCCTCAATCTGAGCCTTCGATGAAATCAAAGATCACAGGCACTTCCGTTGCAAACATTCGGGTAATGAAGGGTTTAAGTCCGCCGATAATATCTCTGATCCCTGGGTATTAATAAGGTTTTACGGTTCGACCTTATTAAGAGTAAAAGGCAAACTGACAAAAATGGAACAAATTGCCAGGCTCATCACGAGCTTGATACCAGATGTCATCTTCACGTGGCGACGCCATCTTCGCTCTGTCCGAGGAGCCGATCCAGGCGGCGCAACGGGCCAGGAACAACTTTCAAATTGCCTGAAGTTGATTTTGTCCGAAGTCGGGACGGCGGTTTCCACCGGCAAATTCGATATCGATATTTGCGCCGATGCTGCTCGGCGATTTGGCAGAATTCGCCATCAGCACCAGGCAAAGGCTACAGATCTTATCCGCGAGATTCGTATTTTGCGAACCGGCCTTTGGAATGCTGTAACAGCCTCAGCCGAAATTGACCCGGCATCACAGCTTTCAGCCCAGGCAAAATCCGAAGCTGTTTTTGATGAAGTAATCGCCTCCAGCGTCGACTCTCTTCTGGAGAGAGTGAAGGCCGACACAACGGAATACGATCCGCTTACCTCGCTTTACAGCCGGACTCTGTTTCACAGGGAGCTGGAGATCGAGCTTCAGCGTTCAGCACGATTTCGTCGCAGGTTTGCCCTGATTATGGTATCGCTGCAGATCACCCTGCCGCCGGATGCCAATACGCACGAGGCGTTTGACTGCGTTATCAGCGACGTAGCGCGATTGTTGAAAGATAAACTGCGCAGAAGCGACCGAATGTTTCGCTATGACAACACACAGTTTTCGCTCCTGTGTCCTGAGACTGACAGCGGCGGGCTTCAGACACTTTGCCATCGAATAGCACTTGATGTCAGTCAGTACAGGCAGCGAACCGGACTCGATGTCGATGTGCAGTACGGAACTGCCGGTTATCCATCCGACGCCCAGAATTCGCTTTCTTTGATCCGAGTTGCCCTTGCCGACCAGAGCTTCCATCAAACCGGAATCGAGTGTTAAGCACCATCTGAAACGGCGACTTCGTGTTTCTTTTTAACACTAATACCAACTCAACGTGTCGTTTTGACTTGTCTTTCCTCCCTTAAATGTAAATAATGTCCTTCTTGTTTGGCGCCAAATGGTCAGCCAACCTGTTCCCCTCGATTAAAAACTTAGTCGGATTGGAGTTTATGGCTGCATCGCAAGATTCCCTGTCGCTGGATCGTAAAATCAGGATGTACGAGGCGCGAGAGCGCATTCTTCACCGCATCAATCCGGAAATCAATAAAGCAATTGATCTGGACAAATTCCTTCAGGGCACCGTCAACGAGCTTGGCAAAATGATGGCGGTCGATCGTTGCGATATGATGATCATTACGCCCGAGGGGAAGTTGCGCATACGCCACGAATACCGCGCCAGCGACGACTTGCCCAGCAGCAAAGACATACAGATCCCGTTCGACCTGTCAAAACTGCCTCCAAACGTAAATTTGACGCAACCGATTGCGGTTGATGACATCGGTGCGCTCAATATCCACCCGGTTTTAAAGCTGTTGGCCTCGACAATGCGCACCAGCTCGCTGCTGGTTGTTCCCATAACCATGAAGGGAGAGCTTTCGGCAATTGTCGGTTTTCACATTTGCAACGGAAAAACCAGGCACTGGCTGCCGGAAGAGATAGACTTCGTTCAATCCGTAACTCAGCAGATCGGCGTTGGTTACGAATACACCAGAATCTATAACGAGAAAGAGAGCGAAGTCCGTGTCACCCGCGCTTTGCTGGAAATCGCAACCGGCATTAATACAAAAACGGAATTTTCTGAGATGGCAGCTTTTGTCATCGGCAGGTCGATCGATCTTTTGAATGCAGATTACGGCGGATTGGGAATCCTGGACGGCAGCGAGCGCCAGCTTCATTTCGACACGGTCGGCGCGGCCGTGGGATTCGATCCTAGAAAAGTCAACCTGCATACGATTTCCCTGGTGGATAACCCCATGGTTCGCGAGTCGCTTTCCGCGCGCCAGACTTTAAAACTGGAAACAGTGGACCAGAGCGAAATCGCTGAGTATTTCTTGAACGAAGTTTTTTCGGGCAAATTGGCGCTGATCGTTCCCATCCTGATCAAGGAAAAAGTCTTTGGGACTCTGATATTCGTCTGGACAGAACCACGCGATCCGTTCCAGTCATACGAGGTTGAACTAGCAAACGGCATAGCTAATCAGATTGCAATTGCGCTCGAGCGCGACAAACTGACAGCAGAAGTCCTGCGTTTGAGTCGCGAGCTGCAAGGCGTTCGCGCCAGTCAGAATCTGGTCGGATCGAGTGAGAAGATCAAACGCTCTATTCAGATGGCTCAGCATGTTGCTGACACCTACACCACCGTTCTTATTCAAGGTGAATCAGGCACTGGAAAAGAACTGATCGCGAATCTGATTCAAGAAAACTCTTCGCGGCGCGACAAAGCTTACGTAAAGATTAATTGCGGAGCGTTGCCAGAAACTTTGCTGGAATCAGAGCTATTCGGCCACGAAAAAGGAGCGTTTACCGATGCGCGGTCTCGGCGAATCGGAAAGTTCGAAGAAGCCGATGGTGGCACCCTGTTTCTGGACGAAATCGCCGAAATGAGTCTTGGCGCGCAGGTTAAACTGTTGCGCGTTTTGCAGAACGGTGAATTCAGCCGTGTCGGTGGAAATGAACAGATAAAAGTTGATGTCAGAGTAATCGCCGCTTCGAATGTCAATCTGGAAGAAGCGGTTGAGCAGAACAAATTCCGTCGTGATCTGTTTTATCGGCTCAATGTTTATCCGATCTGGCTATCACCTTTGCGCGAACGCAAGGAAGATGTGCCGTTACTCGCGGTGCATTTTCTGGAGCGTTACAAAAAGAAAAGCGGAAAAACTCTGACCGGTATTTCACCAAAAGCCATCGCCCTGCTTAAAAATTTCGATTGGCCCGGAAACGTTCGGGAACTGGAAAACGTGATCGAGCGAGCTGTGATCATCGCTCGCGAGCGCATAATAACCGTCGAAGACTTGCCAGACACCATTCGGGGCGCCGAGCACGAACCGGATGCCCCGCGCACAATCGAAGTAGAACTGGGCAGCACAATGGATACGATTGAGAAACAGGTTATTCTGGAGACTCTTGGATTGGCAAAAGGCGATAAGACCCGAACTGCGCAAATTCTTGGGATAGGTCGCAAAACGCTCTATCGGAAATTGCAGCAATATGGGCAGCCGGAGTAACGGCTCGATTCTTACGTTTGATCTAAGTCCGAAAGCCATCGTTTTTCACAAATTCCACCTCCTGTTACAGGCAATTTGAGCAGCTTCCCATTCATCCAACCAGTTGGGAGACGGTCTACTTAAAGCAAGAAAATTGTCAGGAGGTACCATGAAGGTAAAGATAATTACACTGAGCATCGTTCTTTTCGTCGCTCTGTCCGCGATGTCGGTGTCGGCATTTGCACATGGATGTCACAGATATTATCGCGGGTACAGCAGCTATGTCGTGACCAGACCTTACCCGGTCTATTACCGGCCGTACAGGCGAGTGGTTGTCTATAGGTCGTATTATCCTGCTTATTACACAAGGGTTGTGCGTCGGCCTGTTTATTATCCGTACTATTACAGGCCATACCGAAGACACCGCGTAGTTGTTAATCTCCGTTTTTAATTAAAGCTTAGGCGAATCAAGGTAGCCAAGCGGATGGGCGCCTCTTATTGGGAAAGGGGCGCCTTCAGAAGGACGCGATAGCTGCGCTCTCGCTATCAAACACTTCCAGTAAGGTCATTAATCCCGAAATAGTTAAGAGCTGGCGCACAAAGCTGGATGGACTGGTTAGTTTGAAATGGCCGCCAGCGCTTTTTGTGGTTTTGAACGATTTGATTATGATCCCGATGCCATAGCTGTCCATTCTGGCCAGATCGGAAAGATTCACCAGTATCTGCGCCGAGCCGCTGGCGATAAACGCGGCAACCTTGTCGAACAGCTCGTCTGCGTTTTCACGCAATATCAAACTTCCGTGTAAATCGATTACGGCAACCTGGCCGACGCTCCTTGTGCTTATGTCCATCAATGCTTCCTTAATTAATTGCGCAGAGCAGGCGCGCGAATACTTACCCACATGATTTAATTCAATCCAGAGGCATTGTCAAAGCATGTTCGACGGCCGGCTCAACGCTCCATTCGGGTTCGGTGCCGGTATCTTCGGCCGCCAGCTTCTTCAATGATCTACCCAGCTTGTTCAGCAACCAGACGCCTCTTTCAAAAAGGCTGATCAGATAAAACAGATTGCCGCGATCCTGGTTGTTCAATGATTGACCTTCGTTAAAAGACTCCTTCCGCATCTGTTCCATCAGGTTGCTGCGATCAAACGTGATCGTTAAAAGCAGATCGATCTCTTCGACGCGCATCGATTCCATCGCCTCGACGGCAGCATGCTGCAGCGAATCCATTCCCTCGATAAAGACAAACAACATCATTTCCAGTGAACGTATTTCCGAGGCCTTTCTGGCAGTCTGGACAAACTGAAACACATTCTTCTCTATGGAGATAATCAAATTATTTCGATCGATCAGGTTCAACAGGCGTCCCGACGTTATCGAATCCATGTCTTTGTTCTTCATCAGATCTGCCAAAAATGCCGACAATTCCGTCGAAATAGAAACAAAAGCTTTATTCAGCAGGCGATAGTCAGGAAGATCGGCGCGCCGCTCGTTTCGCGCGCTTTCCAGATAATCAGGAAATCGACTGAATAATCGCGCGTGTTCTTTCTCAATTAGATCAAGGGACAAATCCGGATCGTCCATCGCGTGCTCGTGCATGTAATGAAGCTTAGTAAGCTCTTCCTCTTGCGTAGGAGGCGACACGCGTGACAGAAAGTTATAGGCGATGCTTGAACAGGACGCGCTGATAAGAGCAACAACCAGTCGGTTTATCAGATAAACCTCGGCCATTTGTCCGGCGAGCGTACGGGCAAACCGATTTACCAGGGCCATCACCAGTGGAACATGCAGATAGATTTCAGCATAGAAAAGAACGGCGAACAGCGCTCCGCCGACAAAGTCAAATATCATATGGAACCATACAATCTGCCTCGTCGTACCTTTTATATTCCCGGACAAGAGCATAACCGTCGCGGCAGACCCAACATTAGTTCCAAAGATGATCATCATCGTTTGCTGAGCGTCCAGCAGATTCGCCTGCGCCAAAGTAATGGCAATAATCGATGCAGTTGATGATGATTGAATGAATAGCCGCAGTAACGCGCCAACCAGAAAAGCAATCAGATAAAAGTGGCTGCCATTGGAAATCACTAACTTGATCGCGTCAAGATTCGCCAGCGGCGTCGCGCCGGTCTTCATCAATTGAATACCGAAAAATAACAACCCGACGCCGTAGACCGCGCCCATAAAACGCTGGTAGCGAACGGGCTTGTTAAATGCGACCGAGAGGCTTGCGATGCCCAGCAGGTATAACGCGGCAAGCTTCAAATCAGACACTGCCAGAGCTACGAGAATGGCTGAGCCGACATTCGCCCAGCTCCAGATCGGCAGCGCGTTCCCGACGGTGATCATTCCGCTGGAAGCAAGTCCGGCTAAGATAAAGGTGATAACGGAAGAGCTTTGTGAAACTGCGCTGGAGACGATGCCGATTATCGCAGCCTTCCACGGTTTGCCTATGTATTTCGTCAGTGTAAGCCGGAAACGGCGACTGGTAAGGGATTTCAGATTGCTGCTCAGAAGGTTACTGCCGTTGACGAACAGGCCAAGCCCGACCAGCAGCATGCCAAATGATTCCAGCACTCTTCACTCCTGAACTTAATTAAAAATCTGAGCAGATGTTTCCCGTGAAACTCCGGCATTATTGTCCGAAAGTCTCCCGGTAACAAGAAGGTAAAGAGTCTAAATGATGAGTGTAAATTCAATGTAACATCAAGAGCGGACTCTCCCGGTAAATATGGCTTGATAGTCAAACTTCCCGAATCATTGTTTCAGGAAAGGCAGGAAAAATTATGCGGTCATATACTTCGCTCAATCGCAACTTGCAGTTTATAGAAGCGACATCAAGAATTCCGTGTTCGACCGAACGAAATCCCCACTCACCACTGGGCTGACGGAAAAAGTGCTCGATCAAAGGCTTACGCTGGGATACTAAAATGTAATCAGTCAAAGTTTTGTTGTGGGTTCGATATCTTAAAAATTTCTCGCCACGATCAAATGCTTCAGTTGCGGGCGAAAGGACCTCAAAAATAACAGACGGATTAATTATCACGTCTCTTCTTCCGACAACAAAAACAGGTTCACCGCACATAACAGTCACGTCAGGGTACGCGAATAACCCATTTTCTCCGGCCAATACTTTCATATTTGGGGATAGGGTTCTACAGCGTGTTCCCTTCAGCTGTGTTCCGACCTCAATGACCAGGTTGCTGCAAATTGTACTGTGTTCTAGACTTTCGCCGGCCATTGCATAGACGAGTCCATCCAGAAACTCGTGCCTGATATCTGACTGCTCTTCAAAAGCGAGATATTGATCGACTGTATAGGTATAATCGAACTGAGGAATGCCCATAAACCCTCATTGTAATAGCAATCAGTATTGCTGTCAGCTATGTATTTATTCAGTCACATTTTACCCGTTTCATCGGGAAATCGATTGCCTTCTGTTTGCCATTCTCAGTTCCCTCGATGCGAGCGAATAGCGAGCCGTCATTCTCGTGCCGGTATATGATCCGTCGGGGAAAACTTAAATCCGGATTCTCGAAAACTGATTCGGTCGGAGTGCCTATAACCAACTTAAAAGGTGTTTCAGGTTTGTTGTGCGGCTTGGCGATATAATAAAGATCTCCATTCGCATCTTGCCGAATTTGCAGGAATTCGTATGCTACGACTTTGCCGTTCATAACTGTGCGGCTCATCCCCATCATCATATTTCCCGCGGGACGCATCCACTGTTCGACAGAGCCAGGATCGTCAGCGGCTTGCCAGCATCCTGCTATCCAGGCCACGTTTTCCATTGATGGTTTGCTTTGGCCGGTAACGATTAATGGCAGAACAAAGAGGAAGACTAGAACAATCTTGAACTTTGAAATCATTGGGAGCCTCCAAATATTATTTCCAAACGACCAGAGTCCAAGAATAACAGGTATCTAGAAAGCGGTATTGGAAAAATCCGACATGGCAATTCTGTTCGTCAGGCTATTTGCAATGTCGTATTCCCGCTCGATGAAACGCGAAGGGTTTTGGCCGGCAAAAGCTTTGAAATCTTTTATTAAGTGCGCCTGATCATAATACCCGCATTCGTATGCAATCGCGCTCCAGCTGATATTTGGGTTGCAATTCAATAGCTTGAAGACGTGCTGGAAGCGGGCGATGCGCGCCAGAAGCTTTGGCCCGATGCCGATGGTCATATGAAAATGCCGCTCCAGGTGTCGGCTGGTAATTCCCAAATCGCTGGACAATTGATCGATCGATATTTGACCGCGTACGCGAACGATTCGCTCCGCGGCAACAGCCGCCTTGAATTGGCCGCTATGACTATCGTTTAACCCCGCTTCATTCATCATTCGCAGCAGGTACGATTCCGTAATCCGAATCCGTTCTTCGAACGATGCAGCCAGATTGATGCGCTCTTCCAGTTCACTGACGCCGTGGCCGAGAACGGAATCAAGACCGGGAATCTCATCCGTGAATTCGCTCAGCGGCAATTGCAGAAAAGGGTATGCGCCGTTCGGCTTAAGCTTGATTGCGAATAGCGATACGCAACCCGTTGGTTCGATCAAATCGGCGCGCGTCATTTGCCCAACGAAAAGTATTCGAGGCTGAATCTCGGTCTTATTATCGGGAAGGTGTCTTCGAAACGGATCGGCGCAGTTAAAGATAAACTCAGGACAACCGTCAGGCGGGATCGGCTCTGCCGAACTCGAATCGGACGCGGAACCTTCAAGCTGCCAATAGCATTCGACGTACCGGGCAAGACGTTGACTGGGGCGTCCTTCGATATATTTCATGCAAACGGCATTAAATACTGACGCCGCCTTTCAAAGGAATAAATTCGGGATCGTCCTGGTGACTGCGTTCCCACGACAGGAAATCATAATAGCCGCAGCGGCTCTTTTCGGGATATTCACGGCAGACGTCGGGACGAGCTTCGTATACTGTGCAGCGGCGCGTCTCATGGTCCAGAAACTGACAGACGCTGCCGTAAATCTCGTCTTTACGATGACGAAGTATACGTTCTCCCCAGCCGATCTTAGTGTAGCGCCGTTTTGCTTCGTCATTCGTTATGCCGAAATGACGGGCCAGTCGTCGGATATCTTTGGTATAGACGCCTATTCGAAGGTAACTACAGCAGTATGCCGGACACTTCTCGCAATGATAAAGTACCCTGAGTTTTCGTGAACCATTAGTAGATGTTGAATTGGTTGACATCGATCTCCCAAACGAGCGGCTAAATACGCCGCGTTGTTTTTTATTGAGTGATGGAGAGAAAAGGCATTCTACATTTCAGTGTAATCAGAATCCAGTAGGGCGATAGCAACAATCTCGATTTAATGAAAGTTTTTACTCGGTTTCATAAATGTGAAAGCATCGGCAGCCAACCAGACTGGTGCATCGAGGATTCGGCACCGGCATCAGGCGGTTTACATCTTCGCTTTTGTGGCTTTCCTGGCTGCGGCATGCCTGACAGGTGTCTTCATCCATCACCGCGGAATAGACAACGCGTTTAGTTCCCGCTGATGGCATCGTATTTGGTTGATGCAGACATATTCCGCAGACTATGCAGAAGTCATTCCAGGCGTCGTTACGCGCTCCGCATTTGCGACAGGGTATAAATTGATTCATTTTGATTGAGCCGCGAGATCGGTTCGCGCCGCCTCGTCTCCTATTTCATAAAGTCTGATGCACCGCGACTGATGGTTTTCGTTAACCGGTAACAACGGAATCTCTCCGGTAGTGCATTCCTGTATTCGATAACGGCAGCGCGGGGCGAAATTACAACCAGGAGGCAAATTCAACAGATTCGGAACTGTACCCTCGATTGTTTCCAGACGATTGCGTCTATCAACTCCTTCTTTCGAGAGTCGCGGCACTGACCGAAGCAAGCCTTCGGTATACGGATGTTTTGGCGCTTTGAAAAGCTCGCGGGTAGGCGCTTCCTCAACAATCTTGCCCGCATACATCACCGCAACGCGATCCGCGGTTTCCGCGACAACACCAAGATCATGTGTTATCAACAGCAATGCCAGCTTGAACTCTTCGCGCAGCCGCGCCAGCAATTCCAGAATCTGCGCTTGCGTTGTAACGTCAAGGGCCGTAGTAGGTTCATCGGCGATCAAAAGTTCAGGATTACAGCAAACAGCCATGGCGATCATCACGCGTTGGCGCATACCGCCTGAAAGCTGATGCGGATAATTGTCAGCTCTCTTGGCAGCGTCAGGAATGGAGACCGATTTCATCATTTCAATAGCGCGATTTCGCGCTTCGTGGTGACCGACCTTCTGGTGCAGACGGATAGCTTCGGCAATCTGCTCGCCGACCGTATAGACAGGATTGAGCGAAGTCATCGGATCCTGAAAGATCATCGCGATGTCGTTGCCGCGAATCTGGCGCATCTTTTCGTCCGATAGTTTCCGAAGGTCCTGACCTTTGAAAATGATCTGACCACCGACGATCCTCCCAGGCTGACCTATCAATCTCATTATCGAAAGAGAAGTGACCGATTTGCCTGAGCCAGATTCACCAACCAATCCGAGTGTCTCTCCGCGTTTCAAATCAAAGCTGACGTGATCTACCGCAGGCACTTCGCCACGATGAGTAAAGAAATGCGTTGACAGGTCGCGAACTTCCAGCAGGCACTCGCCGTTTTGGTTGGGAATCGATTGGTTCATTCCGGCACAGAATACATTAATCGCCGATTTTACGCACGAGTAACATCCGCCCATATAGAGCGTTAAGACAGGGAGAAAGAAGAGCAAAGGACACGGATAAAACGGATCAGACCGACTTTCACGGTTCCAGATCCGTTTTAATCCGCTTAATCCGCGTCATCCGCGTCCTTTGCTTTTTTTGTCTTTGTCTGAACTCTTCCGACCGTTTCATTATTTCCGCTGCTGGTTTAGAATTTCTAGTCACCGCGATTCAAATCATTTCCAATTGGCGGATGGCTATTATGAATACTCTGCGAAAGTGCTCTCTTTTTGTGCTGCCGGTCTTGTTCGTAACCGCGATCATTTCAGGCGCGCAACGTGATTACAACGCTGAAGTCCAGGCTATAACAAAACGTCCCGAAGTCGAAAAGGCCCTCGCCTATCCCGACGCACACAAGGACTCGATCCTAACCGAATGGCGCACGATAACAGAGATTCCTGCTCCGAGCGGCAAAGAAGCCAAACGCGCCGCCTTCGTGCAAAAGCTTCTGAAATCCTACGGACTCACCGACATTCACATTGACGAATCGGGCAATGTAATCGGTATTCGCAAAGGCACTGGTGGCGGTCCTCGAGTCGTAATGGACGCGCATCTTGATACCGTTTTCACCGACAAAACGGATGTGACAACAAAAGTAAAAGACGGTCGGATCTACGCGCCCGGGTGTGGAGACGATACTAGAAACGTCGAGGCGCTGCTGGCATCGATCCGCGCGCTGAACGAAGCAAAGGTTAAAACGAAAGGTGACATCGTTTTTGTCTTTACCACTCGGGAAGAAGTGGGTTTGGGCGGCGCGGAAGAATATATCAAACGCAACAAAGAAAAGATCGATTATTACGTGGCGCTGGATGGTGGCTATGAAGGCTTCACCTACGGCGGCATTGGCATCAACTGGTATAAGTTTCATTTCATAGGACCGGGCGGTCACACGCGTTCGCAGACTCCGCCGTACAGCGCGACTTTGCCGCTCGGGCGAACGATTACCCGAATAGGAGATTTGAAATTGCCGACTTCGCCTCGCGCCAATTTGAATATCGGTATGCTTGGTGGCAGCGATGTTGTTAATGCCAAAGCGGCCGATGCGTGGTTTTCGCTCGATCTGCGATCAACAAACAACGACGACATTACAGCTCTTGAGAAACAAGTCCTGGACATAGCAAATGAGGAAGCGCAGCGAGCCGGACTCGCATTCAAACTTGAACGCATATCCAGCGTGAAAGCGGCGCAGATTCCCGGCGCCCGCGATTCCGAAGTAGTCAAAATCGCCGAAGCCGTTCACCTTGCAGCCGGATTCGATAATCCTCCGATAACCAATGCCGGCTCTAACAATGCGACCGAGGCTCTTCTAGCCGGAATACCCGCAATCAGCACTGGCGCTGGCATCACGGGGAATTCGCACGCAGTCGACGAATGGTGCGACATCGATTCGATCTACAAAGGGATTCGGAAAATAACGCTTCTTGAATTAGCGTACGCCGGAATGCAGTAATTTTGGAGAGCGCCACCATGTCGGCGCACTCCGAATTAAATCTTAAACTGCGAGCGCGCTTTCTCTTTGTGACGTTCAAGCGCCAGCGCAATCAGTCGATCAATCAACTCACTGTATGGTATCCCGCTTACTTCCCAGAGCTTCGGGTACATGCTGATCGAAGTAAAGCCCGGCAGCGTGTTAATCTCATTTATCAAAATTCTGTCAGTATCTCGCTCAAGAAAGAAATCGACGCGGCTCAGCCCTGAACCATCAATTGCCTGAAAAGCCTTCACAGCCAATTTCTGAATTTCTGTTGCAAGTTTTTTTGACAGTTTGGCCGGAATCTCCAATTTCGCGGCATCAGTAACGTACTTGTCGGAATAGCTATAAAAATCTTCTCCGGGAACAATTTCGCCGGGCAGGCTGGCGACAGGTTCATCGTTGCCCAGGACACTGACTTCGATCTCGCGAGCGTTAATCGCCTTTTCGACAAGGATCTTGCGGTCGAACTTTGCGGCTGTGTCGATGGCTCGTTCAAGCTCGGCTTTAGTTTTCGCCTTTGAGATACCGACAGAAGACCCCAGATTCGCCGGTTTGACGAATGCTGGCAGTCCAATCTCTTTTGCAACTTTGTTAAGTATTCGCTTGCGGTCTTTATCCCACGCCGTGCGCAGAAACCAGGTGAATTCACCCATCGGAATTCCGGCCTGACGGAACAGGTTTTTCATTATCACTTTGTCCATGCCGCAGGAGGAGCCCAAAACTCCGCAACCTACGTAGGGAATATCGGCCATATCGAACAATCCCTGGATCGTTCCGTCTTCGCCAAACGTTCCGTGCAGAACGGGAAAGATCACGTCGATCTTTTCATTGCCTGTCGCTTCGCCTTTGCTTCCCATTCGAACAAGACTGCGTTTTGTCGGATCGCCGAACAGCGCGATGTCTTCGGTTTTGCCGGCCATCACTTCGCCAGGAAGGAGTTTCGTCGCTTCACCTGAGGTCAGCCAGCGACCTTCTTTAGTAATGCCGATTGGCACGACATCGTATTTCTTCTTGTCCATCGCATTGATGATGGACGTCGCTGACCGTAGAGAGACTTCATGTTCGCCACTGCGTCCGCCAAAAACCACGCCAACTCTTAACTTCTTGGCCAAAAGCACTCCTCCTGAAAGATAGTTCGTAGTCCCGCCTTCAGGCGGAAGGTTTTAAGATTCCGCCTGAAGGCGGGACTACGAACCCTTGATCTATAAAATCTTTTTGCCCAGCGCAGACAGCGTCAACTGCACGCCCAGTTCCGCCGTCCGATTTCTGGTATCGAATATCGGATTAATCTCTGTCAATTCGAAGGAAACCATACGGCCAGTATCGGCAATTTTTTCCAGGGCAAGATGGCTCTCACGATAAGTTCCACCACCTGGAACGGGAGTTCCAACACCTGGTGCGATATCGGGATCGATAAAGTCCATATCGAACGTCACGGCGAACCCTGCCGTCCCGCGCGAAGCAATGCGGATCGCCTCATCCACAACCGAAGACATCCCGCGCTCGTCCAAATCGCGCATCGTAAAGACGCGAAGACCAGAATCGATTATTACCTGTTTGTCGCCCTCGTCCAGTTCACGCGCGCCGATCAAAACACAGACACTCGAATCCATAATCGGAACACTGCCACTGAGCTCAGTCAGTTCCGGCGGTCCATACCCAAGTATCGCCGCATACGGCATTCCATGAATATTTCCCGAAGGAGAAGTCTCCGGCGTATTGGCATCGCCGTGCGCATCGAACCAGATCAATCCGATCTTTTCATTGCTCTTTCGATAATGACGCGTGACCCCGGCAAGAGTTCCGATTGCTATCGAATGATCGCCGCCAAGCACGACTGGCAATGCATCTGCGGCGAGAATGCCTTCGACTTTATCCGCAAGCTCGCGATTCGCTTCGGCGATTTCGTGCAGGTATTTCTGGTTTGAATGGATTACGGTGCGAGTCTCGGGTATATGAACGTGGACGTTGCCGATATCTTCGACGTCATATCCAAGCTGAGCTATACGCTGATTGATGCCAGCAATACGAAGAACAGACGGACCCATATCGACGCCGCGTCGATCTGCTCCCAGGTCCATCGGTGATCCGACGATTTTGACTGCCCTTTTCATAGAACCTCCTAAGGCAGGCCGTTTATTTGAATCGGTAGCTTACCATAATCGTGGCGTGGACTTCAGTCCGCACAAGATATTAAGCTGCCAATGCGAGAAGAAACAAACCAATTTGATCATCGGTAAAAACGATCCTTTTATCACAATTTGATCGGTGGCACGACTTGCGCGGACTGAAGTCCACGCCACGATTTCGTCGTAACTGATAATACCAATAATGTTAGGACCGAAACTTGACATAGCGAAAGGGGTGCCCTATTATCACGCCTTCCCCGCGGATGTGGCGGAATGGCAGACGCGCTAGGTTCAGGTCCTAGTGATCGCAAGGTCGTGGAGGTTCAAGTCCTCTCATCCGCACCAATCTCTTCCTACTTCAACCTCTTCAAAATGCTTCAACAATCTATATAATCTTTATATGGCCATCAGCAAAGGCGAAAAGATAAGGCATGCTGCGTTTCGAGCTTTGGCCTTGCGCTGTCCCGATTGCGGAAAAGGTACGATTTTTGAATCAGGATTTAAGACGCGAAAGAGTTGTCCCAACTGCGGTCTGGTCTATGAACGAGAGCAGGGTTATTTCGTAGGCGCGATCTATTTCAACGTGATCGTGACGGAATCACTGATCATTGCCGCCTTCATCGTTTCGATTATTGTTCTGCGGCAATTCAATCAAAAAATAGAAACGGTGTTATTCGTGTTGGCTATCTTGATGCCAATTCTGTTCTTTCGTCACAGCAGAAGTTTCTGGCTGGCATTCGACCATCTAATAAGTCCATCCGAAAAGGACAGGCCGCCGCGCAATCTTCCATTCACTCAACCTTATAAGAACATTCAGAATTAAGGCGAAACTGGGCCCGCGTACATGGTCGTGCTAAGATGAAACTGTGCCTTGATCAGAGATGTAGGGGCAGGGCTCGTCTCTGCCCGGATCGTGCGCAGCACGATGAAATGGTCGATTTCATAACGTCTAATTGCCTTCGGCAATCCGGGTAGAGTGCCCTACCCCTGCATTGTTTCTGATTAAGAAAATGGAAACGAAGATCGAATGTACGCCGAAGTTGCTATACCAGTCTATATCCGCCAGACGTTCACTTACCGTCTGCCCGATCTGTTCGCGCATAAAGCTGCGCCCGGCTGCCGTTTGATCGTTCCATTCGGTAATAAACTGATCACCGCGTATATCGTTGCCATCCACGAAAAACTGAATAAAGAGTTGCAGCATGTCGATTTGAAAGACGCCGAAGAACTTGTCGATGAACATCCGATCCTGACTGAAGAAATCCTGGAATTGACGGAATGGATAGCCGATTATTATTTGGCACCGTGGGGTGAAGTTATCAAGGCCGCATTGCCTACAGGCATCAATGCTCCGGAAGAAGTTTTCCTGTCAATCACCGAGGCCGGCCGTGAAGCGCTCGGCGAAGTTTCCGAAAGCCGCCTGAAGAATTCTTCAAAGTGGCAAGCATTAAAGATGATTGCCGATGCCGGTTTGATGAATGTCAAAGAGCTTCAAAAAGGTTTCAGCAAAGCCAGGGTCACCGCGATTACTCGCGATCTGGCCAACTCCGGCTACATTACTTTGGCGCGGCAGATGGGTTCGATCACTTCAAAGCCAAAGATGCAAAATGCGGTTCGTTTGGTCCAAACGCCAAACGCCGACGGCAAAGGAAAAGCATTAAGTGCTCAGCAGCAGCGTGTGATCGATCTGCTGTTTGAATCTAACGAGCCTCTACCCTTTTCAACGCTGTCCGAATCCGCAAACGTTAGCGTCTCAGTTATTCGTACCCTGGAAAAACGAGGACTGGTCGAAGTATTCGCAAGAGAAGTTCGTCGTGACCCCTTGTCCCACATTCAGGTTCTCAACGGCGCAGGCGATTCGGAACAGATAACGCTGACAGAGCCGCAACAGGATATCCTCGACAAAATCAAAGCGAAATTGTCGGACGAGGAGTATTCAACCTTCCTTGTTCACGGTGTGACCGGCAGCGGCAAGACTGAAGTCTACATCCGCGCAATGCGAGCCGCGGTCGAAGCTGGAAAATCGGCATTGATGCTGGTGCCAGAGATTTCGCTCACTCCAATGTTCAGCCGACGACTTCGAGCCCATTTTGGCGATGTCGTGGCCATTCTGCATTCTGCGTTGTCAGACGGCGAGCGCCTTGACGAATGGAATCGTATCCGGCAGGGCGAAGCTCGTGTTGTGATTGGTACACGGTCTGCGGTATTTGCGCCGCTTGAAAATCTCGGTCTGGTTGTTGTTGATGAAGAGCACGAGACTTCCTATAAACAGGAAGAGACTCCGCGGTATCACGGCCGCGATACCGCAATCATGCGAGCCTTGAAAGCCAAGGCAGTCGTGATTCTAGGCAGCGCTACGCCATCGCTTGAGTCGTATCACAACGCGCATCAGGGAAAATATATCTATTGTCGGATGCCTGATCGAATTGGCGGAAGGTCGCTTGCCGACGTCGAAGTGGTCGATATGCGAGAGGTCTTCAATCGCTATGGCAAGCCACAATTCTTATCAGATGAGTTAAAACAGGCGATCTGGGTTACCCGCGCGCGCAACGAACAATCAATTATTCTGCTCAACCGGCGCGGGTTTTCATCATATCTGCTGTGTCGAAGCTGCGGAAATGCAGTCCAGTGCCCGAATTGCGATGTAACTCTTACTTACCATCGCAATGTACAGCGACTGATCTGCCATTATTGCAACCACCAGCGAGGGGTGCCTCCACATTGCCCGATATGCAACGGTCAATACATCTACTTCATTGGCGAAGGAACAGAGCAACTGGAAGCAGTCGTACGCGAGGCTTATCCATCGATGATTGTCGCCCGACTCGACCGCGACACGACGCGACGACGTGGCTCTTACGAAAAGATCATAACCGAGTTCGCCTCTGGCCAGATTGATGTTCTGGTGGGCACGCAGATGATTGCCAAAGGTCACGATTTCCCCAACGTCACCTTGGTTGGCGTAGTTTCCGTCGACGCCGGGCTGGCTTTGCCGGATTTCCGATCCGCCGAACGAACATTTCAATTGTTGACCCAGGTCGCGGGACGCGCAGGCCGCGGCGACCGCAAAGGCAAGGTATTGATCCAGACGTACCATCCGCATCATTACGCGCTTCGACACGCGTGCAATCAGGACTATGAAGGTTTTTATAAGGAGGAGATCGGTTTCCGCCAATCGATGTTTTATCCGCCTTTCACGGCCCTGATTAATCTGTTGATCAAGAATACCGACTATCCTAAAGCTCAAGCCCAGTCGGCCGAACTGGTCAGACTTCTAAAAAACGCCGCAACTGATCGGGATTTGCGAATTTTAGGCCCCGCCCCTGCTCCGATCACTCGGTTAAGGGGCGAATACCGGTTACAGGTGCTTATTAAAGGCAGGAATAGAAGCTCTGCCAGGCAGACGCTGGATGTTGCGCTCAGAGCCGCAGCCGATGCCGGGCACGATATGAAGCACGTGATGGTGGAGGTCGATCCGGTAAACCTTATGTAGACCCGCAATTTATTACTATCGGACCCTCGTAGAAAGCCATGAAATCGGATATGATACTGTCAAAGCCGAACTTAATCGGGCTCTGCGCGTATAGGTTTACATCACCTCGAGTAGAGAGAGGGTTGGATGGACAGTGCACTCAGCAAAGACGAGACCGTACGAATCGCACGCGATCACTTTTCGCAAAGGATCGGCGCGCATGATGGCGACATACGGCTCTTGCTTGTCGAGGATGTTACGTTTCCCGATTCGAATTTCGGCGCCAGCAATAAAAACGAGATGAGCTTGCAAGTCTTGACCGACGGCTGGCGAATACTGTTGGCGCATAATGATACTCAGGCTGAATACAGGGCGAATAAAAGCAAAGTCCGGCTATATCAATTCGAGGGAAGTAACTACCGAATCTTTCCGTAGCCGCCCGCAGAAAGCGGATACTTTCCGTTCAGGAGCTTAGCGATGAAGCGTTCTCCGGCATATCATTTAACTCTTGGTCTAATGGTTATTCTGATGGCATTCATTATGGGTGTGCCTCGTCAGATCAGGATGCAGCGCAAACGAATCAGTGTTGTTGGGACATTGCCAAAGTCTCCTTTCGGTCCTGGGCTCATTGTCAAATACAAGGACGGCGCACGGCCTTCAGCCATTTCCGCGCTGAGAGATCATTTCAAGGCGACCCAACTGCTCAGTTTCGATTCTATCGAGCATGGGCTGGATTTCGAGTCGATTCCCTCTGGCGTCGATATTAACGAAGTCCTTGCGGCCTACGATGCCGATCGGGATGATGTCGAGTATGCCGAGCCTAACTTCAGATATGAAGAAGATCATTTAATTCCGACATTGTTTCCAAATGATCCGAACTTCGGCCTTCAATGGGGACTTGTTAATAACGGGCAAGAGATCAATGGAAAAGCAGGAAAGAAGGGCGTTGACATTGGGGCTTCGACCGCTTGGGCGGTAACTACCGGAAGCGAAGATGTTGTCGTCGCTGTTATTGATAGTGGCGTCGATTACAAACATACAGACCTGGCCGGCAATATCTGGGAGAACAAGAAAGAGATTCCCAACAATGGCATCGACGATGATGGCAATGGCGTAGTCGATGATTATAACGGTTACAATGCGGTCGACGATAACGGCGATCCTATGGATGCCGATCAACACGGCACCCACTGTGCGGGAATAATCGGGGCCGAAGGTGACAATGGCGAAGGCGTGGTCGGCGTTAACTGGCACGTTAAGATCATGCCGGTAAGATTCATCTCCAGCGGCGGCGGCGGCACACTTAGCGATGCAATTGAAGGCATCAACTACGTCGTAAAGATGAAGAAACGCGGCGTCAACGTTCGCGTCATCAGCGCAAGCTGGGGTGGATTGCAGTATTCGAAAGCCCTGAAAGATGCAATCGAAGCGGCAGGACGCGAGGGAATCCTGTTCGTAGCTGCCGCCGGCAATTCCGGAGTAGACAACGACCGGATGCCGCATTATCCGTCGAGCTATGGCCTCGACAATATTGTTGCCGTTGCAGCCTCTGACAACAACGATCATTTGACCAGCTTTTCGAACTGGGGCGCAAAGAGCGTTGATCTTGCAGCACCTGGAAAAGATATTCTGAGCACAACACCAGGCGACAGTTATTCACTGATGAGCGGTACATCGATGGCGGCGCCGTTCGTTTCCGGAGTCGCGGCGTTGATAATTTCAAAAGAAAAAAACATCACCGTAACCCAATTAAAGAAACGATTACTGGAATCAGTCGATCCTGTGCCAGAACTTAAAGGCAAAGTCGTTTCCGGCGGGCGGTTATGTGCAGCCAAAGCCGTTGGCGCGGAGGAGCCTAATGTTGGCTCAATAACCTATTAATCAGAAAGCCGCTTGGAATTTAATCAGCCCTCTGCACCTTATTAAGCAAAGAACAATTTGCTAAACTGTAGAGCCGAGCATTTTCGCTCGGTTCTTCGTTATATTCCCTTTTTTTGGAGCTCTTCAATGAAGTCGTTTCTCTCGTTCTTGTTCGTCGCACTCGGTGTGGCCTTGTCGATCTGTCTTACTCAATCAGTAACCGTAGTTCAGGCGCAATCTCCCGCAATAGCCACAATAAAATTCAATAGCTGTGGTTGCGAAACAAAGCCTCTTCCTGATGTCATAGCTACAGTTAATGGCGCTCCGATAAAGTCGAGCGAGCTCGAAGAAGCCGTCAGACTTGACGTCGAACAGGCACAGAAGGCCGTCATCGATGCAAGAGGGCGTGAGCTCGATTATCAGATCAACTCGAAATTAGCAGAGATGGAAGCGAAAAAACGCGGGGTAACCGTTGGACAGTTGATGCAGCAAGAGGTCGTCAAAAAAGTGCCGGAACCGACCGATGCTGAATGCCAGGCTTTTTACGATGACAACAAGGCTAATCTTGGCGGCAACTTCAACGAACTTAAAGCCGGAATTGCAAATTACATTCGTCAGCAACGCCAGCAAGCGGAAGCGGAAAAATTCGCCTATCGTCTCCGCGGCGCCGCCGATCTCAAGATCCTGGTCGCCGAAGTGACTCCACCGCAAAATGATTCAGAGCGCTCTCGTGTATTAGCGACCATTAACGGGACTCCGATTACCTCCGGCGATATCGAAGACAGCCTGAAACCTTTGATTTTCAACGTGCAACAGCAGGTTTATGGCATCAGGCTTAACGTGCTGGGTGCGAAGGTAAACGACACGCTGCTGCTCCAGGAAGCAAAGAAGAGACAGATCGAGCCAATAGCTTTGTTGAATACTGAGGTCGTCCAAAAGACCAAAAAAATCACTGACGAAGACGCCAAAAAGTTCTATGACGAGAACAAAGCAAAACTGACTGGTGATTTCCCTGCGTTAAAGGATCAGATTATCGGGTATCTTCAGCAACAGGAATCGGACAAAACTACTGCTGCATTCGCTGAACAATTGCGAAAGGGCGCTGCGATTCAGATCTTCCTGCCTCCTCCGGTCTCTCCCGTATTTAAGATCGCAACCGATGATCGACCGTCAAAGGGAAATCCGAACGCTCCCGTAACGTTGATCGAGTTTAGCGACTATCAGTGCCCGACGTGCGCGCAGACACAGCCGATGATAGAAGCGGCGATTGCAAAGTACGGAGATTCCCTGAGAGTAGTCGTTCGCAATTATCCGCTGATTAAACACCCCAATGCCTTCCGCGCGGCCGAGGCATCCGAGGCGGCTAGAGCACAGGGCAAATACTGGGAATACATTGCAATCCTCTACCAAAATCAGAACGCGTTAACTGATGACAAATTGAAAGAGTACGCCTCCAGATTGGGTCTTGACCGCAAGGCGTTCGATGCAGCGTTGGCGTCAGGTCAATATACAGAAAAAGTTCAGCGCGATATCGATGATGGAAATTATCTGGGAATCACTGGCACTCCAACCATCTTTATAAACGGCCGTCGTTTGACAGCGGTAACCGCGGAATCGATAAACGGTGGAATCGACGCCGTCCTGAAGGATTTGGGCAGGAAATAATCGGAAGCAGGCATGTTAAGACTAGTCTAGATGGGAGAAAGCTGAAATTTCGTCAAGCTTTCATTAAGCAGCCGCCTAGATAGGCGAATTTTGTTTCCAAGCAATTGAATATACAGTTGTCGCAGATCGTTGAAGTATTTTCTGCGGTAACCGGATTCAAGTAAAGCTATCGAGCCAGCTATTGCCAACCCATCGTTTAGAGCAAGTTTTCTAGCCTGGCGTTCGTCGATCAACACAAGGTCAGCAAAGATCTGTTTGGCAAGGAGTATTGTTGACAGTTCGCCTGCACCCAGCGGTGTAGACCTTGTCCAGTTATAAAGTTTGGCAGGATCATCCAATTCAACAATGTGAATCCAAGGTGATTGTGACGTTTCTAAAGCTCCGAAACGACCGTTCCCTTCAACAACAACTTCTTGCCAAACCTGCCTAGACACAAAGATTTCTTTGAATAATCTTTCCAATAGATCGAATTGTCCGATTGAAGCAAGCGCTATCAGGGGAGTAGCATTTGAAACTACGATCACAGGTTTAATTTCTCAAGGGTATCTCGATCCTGTTCCAGTCCACCGGAATCAAAATCGAGATCAACTTCACGCTCGCCTGCGAATTCCATAAACTCTGCAATGGATACTTTGCTGAGCTCGGCGGCTTTGCCTAAGGAGATGGCGCGTTCGCGGTAAAGTTCCAAGGCCAGCAGCTTAGTAACGTCCTGCGAGCGCCGCTCCTCTGACACGTTAGCGGCTTTCAGCAACTCGTCCGGAATGTCGACAGGTATTGTGGCCATGTTGGTAGTCTAGAAGTCCACTCACAGTAGTGTCAACAGTTCTTTGAAATAGGGATCTGTTTAGCAAATTGATCGCGCATCACAAACAGTTATCGCTTTAGCCAACCAAACAACCCATGCCAGGTTGTCTCTCGGTACAATTCAGCGATTGAAGTCGTCAGCGGAATCTCCTTCGGACAGGCGCGAACACAATTCTGAGCATTACCGCAATCTGTAATTCCACCCTCGTCCATAATCGCTTCCAAACGTTCGTCGCGGTTCATATGACCAGTAGGATGAGTATTCATCAATCTAACCTGATTCAGTACCGCCGCGCCGACAAACGCCGATTGCGGACCATACTGCGGACAGACCTCCAGGCAACAACCGCACGCCATGCATCGCGACAACAGGTAACGGTGATCCTGCTCTTCAGGCTCGACCCTCGGACCCGGGCCCAAACTGTAAGTACCGTCAATCGGAATCCAGGCATGTGCCCGTTTGAAATCATTAAATAGCCGACTGCGATCGACAACCAGATCGCGAATGACTGGAAACTTCGTCATTGGCTCAAGCGTGATGCTGGTCGATACTGCCGCATCATCGACCAAAGCCGTGCAGCCCTGACGCACCTTCCCATTGATGACCATCGTACACGCGCCGCACACTTCTTCAAGACAGTTCGAATCCCACGTCACCGGCGAAGTCTTTCTGCCATCGCGAGTCACCGGATTGCGCTGAATCTCCTGAAGGCAGGTCAATACGTTCATCTTCGGCTGATAAGGGACCTCGAACTCTTCCCATCGCGAAGGTCCATCGGCTTTCTCTTGGCGCTTTATTCTTAAGAACACCTTCTCAGGCATGCTTCTTTAATCCCTTTCTATATTCAGCTTCTCTTTACGCGTGTCCGGGTTTTTCGCTCTCGGCAACAATGGCTGTGTCTTTTGGAACACCAGCCTTCACACGTTCTTCGATTTTGTTTTCCTTTTGCGCGGCGTTTGGCGCCACTTCTTTTCCGCCCTTGCCTTTGTCGGCGTCGTATTTACGGGCGCGAGGCGGAATCAACGAAATATCGACTTTCTCGTAGCTAAGTTCCGGTCCCTCCGGCGAATACGTCGCTATCGTAGTTCCAAGGAAATTCGCGTCGTCCCGGTTCGGGAAATCCGGTTTGTAATGAGCACCGCGGCTTTCATTTCGCTGCAGAGCCCCAAGAGTAATCACCCTCGCAAGTTCGAGCATGTTGTAGAGCTGGCGACCGTGCGGCAACGCCTGCGATCCCCACATATTGCCGTCGTTGATGTCGACCTTTTTGTATCGCTCCAGCAACTCCTGCAGTTTTGCATCGGTCTGTTCCAGCTTATCGTTATATCGAATCACGGTGACGTTGTCGGTCATCACCTTGCCCATCTCGTCGTGGATTCGATAAGCGTTCTCACTGCCACGCTGGTTCTTAAGTTTCTCGTTAAGTTCGATCTGCCGTTTCTCTTCCTGTGCGAAGATCGCTTCGCTGCCGTCGTATCGTTTGCCGTTATTGCTCTGTGCAAACTTGATCGCGTTCGGACCCGACAGCACTCCGGCGTAAATACAAGAGAGCAGCGAATTCGCCCCCAATCTGTTCGCGCCGTGAATCGAAAAATCGCATTCGCCTGCTGCAAACAACCCAGGCACGTTGGTCATCTGATCGTAATCTACCCACAGACCGCCCATCGTGTAATGAACGCCTGGGAAGATGCGCATCGGAACGTGGCGCGGATCGTCGCCCACGAACTTCTCGTAGATTTCCAGAATAGCACCCAGCTTGCGATCCAGAACATCGGCAGGAATATGAGTAAGATCGAGATAGACCTGCATCTTCCCGTCAACACCCAGCCCATCCAGACAAACTTTGAAGATTTCTCGAGTGGCAATATCGCGTGGAACCAAATTGCCGTATGCCGGATACTTCTCTTCTAAAAAGTAGAGGCGTTCCTTTTCCGGAATATCCAGCGGATTGCGGCGATCGCTCGGGTTGCGCGGCACCCACACGCGCCCGCCTTCGCCTCGAGCCGATTCCGACATCAATCGTAATTTATCCGTGCCTGGAATCGCAGTGGGATGTACCTGAATGAACTCGCCGTTGCCATATTTGACTCCCTGCTGGTACAGAGCAGATTGTGCGCTGCCGGTGCAAACGACAGAGTTGGTCGATTTGCCAAAGATCAATCCGACTCCGCCAGTCGCTATAATGACCGCGTCGGCAGGAAACGATTTGACTTCCAGGGTGCGCAAATTCATTGCGGTCAAACCTCGGCAACGACCGTTGTCGTCCTGCACCATCGAGAGCATTTCCCAATGTTCCAGTTTTCGAACCAAACCTTCTGCTTCGTAATGTCTTACCTGTTCATCGAGCGCGTAGAGCAGTTGTTGGCCAGTTGACGCTCCAGCAAAAGCTGTGCGGTGATGTTTAGTGCCTCCGAAACGACGAAAGTCGATCAAGCCCTCGTGTGTGCGAGTAAACGGCACGCCCATGCGGTCGAACATATAGATAATGTCCGGGGCCATATAACACATCGCCTTTACCGGTGGCTGGTCGGCAAGGAAATCTCCCCCATAGACGGTGTCATCAAAATGAATTTCGGGGCTGTCGCCTTCGCCCTTGGTGTTAACCGCGCCGTTGATACCGCCCTGTGCGCAAACCGAATGCGAGCGTCGGACCGGAACGATAGAGAAAAGATCGACGTGCTGACCCATCTCTGCGACTTTGATTGCGGCCATCAGACCGGCCAACCCACCGCCGACAATCGCTATATTTACCGTTGCTGCCATTTATAGTCTCTCCAAAAATCGTTATCGCAAAAACGGGGCAAACAGTCCGCCCGGTCGTACAAAAGCCGCCGCCGCGTCAAGACCGAATATAAAGAGTCCGATTCCGATGAACAGGCAAACGTATCCAAGAGCGCGCTGAGCTTTCGGACCGATAGCAATGCCCCAGTCGATCAGGAACAGCCATAATCCGTTAGCAAGATGGAAAACCACCGAGCCGATGCCGACCACGTACCACGCGAATTCAATGCCTATTTTTAATCTGTCGGAAACAATTTGGAATGAATCAATTGATGGCTTCATATCCGCCATCGCTTTCGGAATGTCGCTGCTGATTCTGAATTCGTATATGTGCCACGCAATGAAAACAAACAGAATTATTCCGGTTATTCTCTGAATGGTGTACATCCAGTTGCGAGCATATCCGTATGCGTAATTATTCGGTCGTCCTTCATAGGTGATGATCAACCCATAAATTGAGTGATAGAGCAAAGGTATGAAGATGAAGCCGAATTCCAGCACCAGCAGATACGGCATGCCGTGGAGCCATTCGACGCCCTTGTTGAAATCTTCGCGACCGTGTGTCGCCACCCAGTTCGAATAAAAGTGCTCCATCATGAATAAACCCAGTGGGATTATTCCGGTTAGCTGATGCAGCTTGCGTAAGACAAAGTGGCGTTTTATCTGAATACTCATCGAAACCAGCTCCTCAGTTTGTTTGGGCTGTGGTGCTCATGTTAAGTGGCGTTTATCACCCAAAAGACTTCGAATTATAACTTCTCTCAATGTAAATGCAACGCCGCCAGCGCATCCAGCGCCCGTGTTTATCCTGCCCTGCCCACATTTTGTGACCATCGTCACCAAAATTGTATGATAATCTGTTATAAGTTACAGTGAAATAAGTTAATACTCTACATTAGGGTTGCTAATCAAAGGCAGTGAACATTGAGACTCTCAAAATATTCTGTGACGTGGTCGAGACCGGCAGTTTTTCCAAGGCTGCCGTTCAGAATTTCGTGACGCAATCGGCTGTGTCCCAGCAACTGCGCATGCTGGAGGAAAAATATGAGACAAGGCTCCTGGAGCGCAGCCGTCGCAGCGTAAAGCTAACTCCTGCTGGCGAGATATTTTACCAGGGCGCAAAGCAGGTTCTGGAAGACTATCAGGCCCTTGAACGCCGACTTCGTGAAACCAGCGGAATCGTCAGCGGCACCGTCCGTGTCGCCACAATTTACAGCGTCGGACTTCACATGTTGCCGCCTTACGTAAAGACCTTCATCAAACGTTATCCTCAGGCAAATATTCACCTCGCTTATCGTCGCACGAACGAGGTATACGCAGGCTGCCTTGCCGGCACGACGGATCTTGGTATAGTGGCATTCCCGGTAAAGAACAACCAGCTCGAAGTCCTGCCATTTGTCAAAGAAAAGCTGATCTTGATCTGCAACGCCGAACACCCTCTGGCCGGCGGCTCTCGCATCGCTATAGAGCGCCTGAACGGTGAAAACTTCATCGGATTCGATCGCGATATCCCCACTCGCAAAGCTATAGATCGCATCTTTAAAGAGCAGCGGATCCGCGTCAACTATGTAATGGAATTTGACAATATCGAAACGATCAAACGTTCAGTTGAAGCCGGTGCTGGAATCTCAATTGTTCCCGACTCGACGGTTCAGCAGGAAATTCGATCGGGAACACTGGTAGATAAACCATTTACAAAAACATTCTGGCGTTCGGTCGGAATAATATATAAGAAGCAGCATCAACTGAGTCTCGCCGCTCAAAAATTTATCGAGCTATTGCTGGAAAAGCACTAGCTTTTAACTTTTTCGCAACTCCTCTTTCATTCCCCAAAAATGCGAAGTAAGCTAAGAGAGAATTTGCGAATTATGGAGTGCTGTGACTTGTCACAGCTTTGGCCTGAGCCGACTTGTCGGCTCAAAAAGGAAGAATTCTTCCTTTAGCGGCGGCAAGTCGCCGCATACCAAAGCGGTAACAAGTTACCGCACTCCATATTGAGTAGCCTCGAAGTTTGAGGCAAAATCAATAGCACTCATTAATCTTTGTTTTAAGGCTTGTGCTGCGATTGAGCATTTTTCGCGGCAGCAATTCATAAAGGCTCTCTGGAGGTATTAAGAATGTTCAAGCGCTCTTTAACGATGGTCGTGCTCGTAGTGGTCAGCACTTGTCTGACGACGATCACAGGCTTTGGCAATCTCAAGCGAACTGTAGCGCTTCAGACGAAACCTGCTCCGCAGACTACCACTGCGGCGACAGAGCCTTCACCAAAGGGTCAGCCCGAGAAACTGTCAGCAGCAGATTTCTCTAAACTGATCCAGGACCTGTCCGAAGAAGGCGGCTATTTCCGCTCGGACAACCTCACCTCCAACGAGACACCTTATCTGCACGTAGTAGACAAGTTGAAAGAGCTGGGCGCAACCGGCGGCGCATACATCGGTGTCGGACCGGAACAGAACTTTACCTACATAGCCAAGATCCGTCCGCGCATAGCCTTTATCGTCGACATTCGCCGTCAGGCAATGGTGCAGCATCTGATGTACAAGGCTATCTTTCATCTGTCACCGACCCGAGCGCAGTTCCTTTCGATGCTGTTCAGTCGCCCGATTCCGAAAGACAAAAAGTTCGCGCCAGACGCTCCAGTCAATGATCTGCTGACGTTCATTGGACAAACCGCAGCTGACGAAAAGGCTTACACTGCGAATCTGGCGGCGATTCGCAGAACAATTAAAGAAGATTTCAAATTCCCGCTGACCGATCAGGATCAGGAAGGGTTGGAATACATTTATAAGAACTTCCATGACCAGGGTTTGGATATCTCCTATCAGATGGGACAGTTCCGCAGCAGCATGTTCCCGAGCCTGGGTGATTTGATAATGGAGACAGACCTGCACGGCAAGCTTGGAAATTTTCTGGCCAGCAAAGACGATTTTGATTACGTCCGCGACATGCACAATCGGAATATGATTATTCCTGTTGTCGGCAATTTCGCCGGACCTAAGGCTCTGGGCGCGGTGGGCGATTATCTGAAGAAGAACAACTACACCGTAACCGCCTATTACCTTTCGAACGTAGAGCAGTACCTTTTCCAGGACGGCATCTTCGGAGCATTCGCCAACAATGTTAAGAAACTTCCGATCACAGACAAGAGCCTTTTCATCCGCTCAGTCTCCGGCCGGATGTCGATGCACCCTGCGCGTCAGCCGGGTCATCGTTCGGTGACGCTGCTTGAGCAAATTTCGGTCTTCATAAAGGATTTCGACGAAGGAAAGTATCAGACGTACATGGATCTGACGACAATGCATTACATAGCGCCCGATCCTGTGACGACTCCGGTAAAGAATCCGCAATAGGTGACCAGCTTAATCTTATCAGCTAGAATTCTGGAAAAAGAGAGGTGTAGCAAATGTCAGCCAGACTAACTCTTGAATTACCTGATAGTCTCGCGCGCGAAGCTGAGGCCAGTGGATTATTAAGCTCAGAGGCAATCGAAGGTTTGCTGCGGGCCGAAATTCAACGCCGTCGGGTAAATAGTCTTTTTGACGCGGCGGACCGACTGGCCGGACTGGACATTGTTCCGCTTACTGAAGCTGAAGTTGAGGCTGAAATTGCTGCAGTTCGACAATCGCGGCGACGCTCCTGATGCGAGTCGTTGCCGATACCAATATAGTAATCTCGGGTTTGTTGTGGGGCGGCAGCCCACGTCAGGTTCTCGAAGCTGCTCGTCAAGAAATTATCGATCTCTTCACCAGCGCTGTTTTGCTTGCCGAACTTGAAGATGTTCTGCAAAGCGACAAATTCGCGCTCCGTCTTGCAAAAGCTAATGTGACTCCCCATGAATTGACGCTAGGATATTCGGCTCTTGCCACCATTGTTGAGCCGGCGGAGGTCGCGTCAGTTATTATTGCTGATCCTGACGATGACGCGGTTCTGGCCTGCGCTGTTGCGGCAAACGCCGAGGTCATTGTTTCAGGGGATCACCATTTGCTCGAGTTGAAACGCTATTTCAGCATTACAATTTTGAGTTCAAGCGAATTGCTTTCCCGATTAAGTCTGCAAGGAAACTCTTGATATATTAACGGCGCAAGGTTCTGAGTAATGGATTACAACGCTATCAAATACGTTTCAGACGAAAACGGCAATACAAACGAGGTGATTATACCTGTCGAGTTGTGGCGGGAGATTCAGTCAGAGATTGAAACAACCTACCTGCTTCAAAGCGAAAAAATGATGGACAGATTGCTGAAAGCAAAACGACGCAAAGAAGGAATGGCGCTGGATCAGGTTCGCCGGAAGCATAGGATCTAATTTGATCATCGATTGTAAGGAGCTATCGATGCTTTCGGCCATTTTCAAAATATAGCTGGAGACGCTATGCCTACATATCTATTGACTTGGAATCCAAAACAGTGGCATTGGCGGGATGATTTGGCTGATACATTCAAGAAAGTCCGCGGCGAATATTTCGGTAATTGGAGTTGTGGCAAATCCCAAAGGATAAAAGATAAAGATCGTGTTTTCTTGATTCGCCTTGGTAAGGAGCCTAAGGGAATTGTCGCATCAGGTTACGCTGTCTCTTCTGTTTATAAGGACAAACACTGGGACGAAGACTTAGCGAATTCTGGAAAAACGGCTCTCTATGTGAAAATTCGCCTCGACAATTTGTTAAATCATTCAGTCGAAGACATTCTTTCCCGTAGAAGCTTGGATAAAGGTGTCCTCGCGAACATGCATTGGGATTCACAAGGCTCAGGGATTCAGATACCAGACAACATTGCCGCCGCACTTGAAAGGGAGTGGGCAAGATTTTTAAGTAAAAAGCGAAGGCCCGTGGTAATTGCTGAACCATTAGCCCTCGAAGGACTGCGAACGGAGACAGTGAGATATATTAGAGGCAGAAGTCGTATGCTCCGCGATTTAGCGCTAAATCAATCTAAAGGCGTCTGTTCGGTATGCGAGGTTGATTACACCAAAGTCCTCAAGGGAAAAGGAGTGAGAGTTTTACAAGTACATCACAGAAAGCAACTGGCTGCTGATGACGGTCCAAGACCAACTAAGCTCAGTGACCTTGCGGTGGTATGCGCAAACTGCCACATGTTAATTCATATGGATCCAACGCGTTCTATAGCGGTCGATAAGCTTAGAAGGATGCTTAAAGAATAACTTAGGGTTAGAGCTATAAACAATTGTTCAAAACACCTGTATCTCGCCAGTTGAGTAAAACAGGATTCCCGATAGCTTTTAATCCCTATCCATGTAAAATACTCGCGTCAACACACCGTCCGTTTCTTAGAGGATTCCATGACATTAACGCTGCTCGACTGGAGCATCATCGCTGCGTATTTCCTTTTCAACCTGGGGATAGGACTCTATTACTCGCGTCGAGCGCGCGGCAGCACAAGCGAATTCTTCCTCTCTGGTCGCGACGTTCCCTGGTGGCTGGCGGGCACTTCCATGGTCGCCACGACATTCGCCGCCGACACTCCGCTGGTTGTAACCGGTCTGGTCGCAAAGAACGGCATAGCAGGAAACTGGCTGTGGTGGAATCTGGTCATGAGCGGCATGATGACCGTCTTCTTTTACGCCAGACTCTGGCGGCGCGCGGGCGTGATGACCGATGTTGAATTTGCCGAGCTCCGTTATTCAGGCAAACCCTCGGCATTCCTGCGCGGCTTTCGAGCGATCTACCTTGGCATTCCGATCAACTGCATCATACTTGGCTGGGTCAACCTGGCTATGTTGAAAATTCTGCAGGCGACGCTCGGTGTTGATCGCAGCCAAGCAGTAAAAATTTTAATTGGGCTGCTGCTGTTCACCGCATTTTACACGACGATATCGGGACTTTGGGGAGTGCTGGTCACCGATCTTTTCCAGTTCGCCCTGAAGATGGGAATGGTCACGGCACTTGCCGTTTGGGCAGTAAAGGCAGTAGGAGGCATGGATGGCTTAAAGACCCAAATGGCCGCGCTTGATGCATCAACAGGTCAGCAAGGCTCGCGACTCGCTTTCTTTCCCGGAATGGATTCGGCGTGGATGCCATTTATTACGCTTTTCGTCTATTTGGGGGTTATTTGGTGGGCGAGTTGGTATCCGGGCGCGGAGCCGGGCGGCGGTGGTTATGTTGCGCAACGAATTTTTTCGGCAAAGAATGAAAAACACGGACTGCTGGCGACGCTTTGGTTCAACATCGCGCATTACGCATTGAGACCATGGCCGTGGATATTGACAGCGCTGGCTTCGTTAATCCTTTATCCAACTCTCAAGGACAAAGAGAGCGGATACATTATGACACTGATGGATCCGCACGTCTTCCCGACTTATCTTCGCGGCTTTATGCTGGCAGCCTTCGCCGCAGCGTATATGTCGACGATTGGGACGCAACTGAACTGGGGTGCTTCGTATGTGATCAATGATTTTTATCGCAGGTTCGTCGCTCAGGATAAGAAAGAACGCCATTATGTAATCGCATCAGAGATCGTCACAGTTCTTTTGATGATAATTTCTATTATGGTTACCTTCCAATTAATCTCGCACGAGAAAGGGATCGGCGATGCTTGGAAGCTTTTATTCGCCACCGGAGCTGGAACGGGAACCGTTTTGCTGCTTCGCTGGTTCTGGTGGCGCATCAATGCCTGGTCGGAAGTCTCAGCAATGATTGCCGCTGCAATAGTTTCGTTGTATCTGCAAACTCGAACGAGTTGGGGTGACGATGACCCGAAACATTTTGCGTACATAATGATTACCACAGTCGCAATAACAACCGTAGTGTGGCTTGCGGTTACCTTCATGACAGAACCTGAGCCGCAGGAAAAACTCATCAGTTTCTACCGCAAAGTCCATCCCGAAGGCCCCGGCTGGCGCAGGATCGCCGGCCTTGCGGGAATGGCGCAAAAACACAGTGATGGTGGACTGGCATCTCACTTCTACAATTGGGTCCTTGGCTGTGCACTGATCTACACTTCTTTATTTGGCATCGGGAAAATCATTTTCGGCGAATACGGCATTGGCTTTCTGCTAATCCTGGCGGCAATTGTCTGTGGGGTTCTAATATCTCGGAGCCTCTCGAGAATGGATTGGAAAGAGCCTAACACCGAATCGGCCGAAGCCGCGAAAGCCAATTGAGTTCAGAGTACAAGCTTTAGCTTGCCTGTTTCCGAAGAGCAGCCTTAAGGCCGTACTCTGAACTTTTGCATTTTGCAAAACGCGAGTTCTATATGCAAACCTCCTAAGTCAACTATTTGCTCTAAGTTATCTCCATATTGATTAATTTCCCATTTGCACTCTGCAAAACGTCCTGAAGCAACCTTTCTTTGTTTTCTTATATTTAGCGAAACCAAACCGCTGGCCGCCGATTTGCCTTTCATACTGCTGTCCTTAGAACTTTCCTAATTGCGAGGGCCGTTTATGAAAATAGCAATCACCGGCGGAACGGGTTTTGTCGGACGTCACCTGGCTCGCGAGCTGGCGCGCAAAGGCCACAATCCAGTTCTTATATCTCGCGGCGTCGATGACCGCGACAACAGCGTCCGAACGCTTGACGGCGCTGAATTCTGGCCTATTGGTACTAATGACGTCGAGCGACTGTACGAGGCATTCAAAGGATGCTATGCCGTCGCGCATTTCGCCGGGATCAATCGCGAAATCGGCGATCAGACTTACCGCAAAGTTCATATCGAAGGAACACACAAAGTTGTCGAAGCGGCCCGAGCGGCCTCAGTCAAAAAGATTCTGCTTCTCAGCTTCCTTCGTGCCAGACCCAACAGCGGCTCGGGGTATCACGAATCAAAGTGGGAAGCAGAAGATATTGTTCGGTCTTCAGGTCTGGATTACACCGTTCTGAAATCCGGCATGATATACGGAAAAGGCGATCATATGCTGGATCACCTCAGCCACACGATGCATACGCTTCCCGTGCTGGCGACAGTCGGATTCGAAGACAAGATGGTTCGTCCGGTGGCAGTGGAAGACGTAGTCGCAATTTCGATGGCGGCGATTCTGGATTCGCGGTTGTCAAACAAGACTGTTGCCGTCGTCGGGCCGGAAGAAATGAAGCTCAGCGATGCAGTAAGAAGAGTGGCGGGGGTTCTGGGAAAGCGCGTCTTTATTTTTCCGATGCCAGTTGTCTTTCATTACCTGCCGGCGCAACTGCTGGAGTTGTGCATGGTCGTGCCATTGGTCGCTAAATCACAAGTGCGAATCCTTTCCGAAAACGTAGCTGAGCCGTTGCCTGAATGCGCTCGGTTGCCTGCCGATCTTATTCCATCAACCTATTTCACCGACGATCAGATCCGACGCGGATTGCCTGAGGCAGAATCATTCGGCGTGAAAGACCTCCGTTTCTGCCATCGTGCCGCGTCGAGAATGTAGGGGCAGGGCTCGTCCCTGCCCGGATCGTGCGAAGCACGATGAATTGTTCGGTAACGTCACGCTTTATTGCCTGCGGCAATCCGGGCAGGGAGGAGCCCTGCCCCTACAATCGTGCCAATGGAGGACTGGTGTGCTGAATTCGATAACGATAAATCGTCTGCGCGTCATTCACGATCTGAATGTCGATCTGCTGATGGAAGAGAACAGCGTTTACCATTACGCGATTCAGAGTCGACTAACGCGCGACGAAACCGTCGCCGCCAAATTCGCTCAGTTCAGCCGCGAAGAAGATATTCACGTCATCCTCCTCGAAGTAATGATTAAACGCCTTGGCGGACGTGTGTATCCGGTGCGCTGGCTGTTTCGTGGCTGGGGATTTGTGGGAGGATTGCTGACTGGAATATTCGGAGCCAGATTCGCTCTATGGATCAATGCGTGGCTGGAACGTGGCGGATACGAGCTCTACTACCATCATCGGAAACGCGCTCTGCCGCTCGGCGATCTGGTCGTCATTCGACAACTCGACCGATTAATCCGCGAAGAGATCGAGCACGAAGAGTGGCTCGTGAATGCCTGTCGCAGAAGCCGCTTTCAGGTAACAGAAGGCCAGAGTAAGTTATAATCGATGAGTGATGCTACTTGCCGTGCTTATGCTTTCGCTCGCCGTAACGGTTTCGCTGGGATTCTATGTCTTCATCTCGGCTCCGCACCGCTCTGTAAACCGGCTGTTTTCGGCGTTTATTGGAATTATGCTGCTGTGGATCATAAAGGATATTGCCTTTTGGGTTTTTCACCGGCCGGACGAGAGCGCCGGGTGGTGGGCGGCGGTAAGCTTTCTCATATCGATGTTGATGCAATTGTCGCTGTTTTATTTTGTGTTGTCTTTTCCTGAGAACAAACCAATTCAGTGGTCAAAAGGCATCTGGGCCGCCGCGCCGATGCTCATCTTTGTTCCGTTACTGCTGACTGGAAGCCTGTGGCGCGAAGTCGGATTTCGAAACAATAACTTTTATGTCGAAGCGACACCATACGCTTACGCCCTGGCCGTTTACGTCCACGCAATGCTGATCTTTTCAATCTGGACGCTCGTGCGCAAATACAAAATGTATCGCGGTCAGATTTGGGGTCGACATGTTTTATTCGTGTTGTGCGCCGTGTTAACTACCGCCGCGCTGGCCTCAGTCTCTGTCGTTGTGCTACCGTTTTTTAATCAGTATTGGCTACTTCCGTACTCGTCCATCTTTATCGTTTTCGGGATTCTGCTGTACGCCTATGCAATAGACAATTTCAAGCTCTTCTCTGTTCAGAGTGCTCTCGATCATCTGCGTCTGTTTCCATTGACCTACAAGGTAGCGATAACAGTTACGGGCGTCGGTCTTGTCGGATTTCTCCTACTGCAGATCCCGATCGTTTGGTGGAGCTTTGGTTCTATCGATAGCTTGCAGTGGAAACGGTATCTGGTCTTCAGCCTGATCAGCGGAATGATTCCCTGCCTGACATTGATCTTCCTGATCGTGCGAGCACTATCGCGACCGCTCCGTACAATTACAGAGGCAGCCGTTGAAGTCTCTCACGGAAGATATGGCGTCGAGATAGAACTGGAATCGAACGACGAGATCGGAGTGCTTGTCGAAGCTTTCAACAAAATGAGTCGAAAACTGGAGGCCGACATTGCTCACCTAAAACAAATGAACGAAGGTTTAGTTCGAACTGAAAAACTTGCTACTGCCGGCGTGCTTGCTGCCGGCGTGGCGCACGAGGTTAACAATCCACTGGCGTCAATTTCATCGCTGGCGCAGATACTGCTTCGACGCGAGCAGGACGAAAACCGAAAAGAAACATTACGAACGATACTCGGCCAGATTGATCGTATATCGCAGATACTTCGCGATTTGATGGAGTTCGCTCAGCCGCGACAACCCAAACGAACACATGTAAACCTGAACGATGTGATAGAGCACAGCATTCGATTGATCTCAGTCGATAAACAATTCAAGAAACTCAGGCTGGAATCTCAACTTGATCGAAACTTGCCAGCTATGAACCTGGATAAAGATCAGATGCAGCAGGTCTTTCTGAATCTATTTTTAAATGCGCGCGATGCAATGCCTGATGGAGGTGAGCTTTACGTTTCGACCAGCTTCGCGCAAAACACAGGCTCAGTTATTATCGAAATCGCGGATACCGGCAGCGGAATAAGTTCTGAGCATCAGGATCGAATCTTTGATCCATTTTTCACAACCAAACAACCCGGTAAAGGGACCGGACTTGGACTGTCGGTCTGTTACGGAATAATCAATGCGCACGGAGGCGAGATAAAAGCTGTGGTTGACACACGAACGCGCTTCATAATTACGTTGAATACCGAAGCCGCTGATGTTACACAAGCAAGCATTGCGATATGAACACCACCATCCTGATAGCCGAAGACGAAGACCTGATGCGCGGCATCTTGTCGGGCTTGCTGCGCGATGAAGGCTATCGCGTGGTTGAAGCATCAGACGGAAAAACGGCGCTTGACGTCTTTGCCGGTGAAGACGTTGCCCTTGTTATCACCGACATCAACATGGCCGGAATGAATGGATTGGAATTACTGGATCAAATCAAAAAGATCGATGCCAGTGCCCTGGTGATTATGATAACGGCATATTCATCGGTTGACTCGGCCGTCTCTGCCTTGCGCAAGGGAGCATACGATTACATCACCAAACCTTTCGTTAATGAAGACCTGTTACAAAGAGTCAACAACGCAATCCAGCACCAAAAACTCTTCTCCGAAAATCGTTATCTTCGCCGCGAGTTAAAACGTCAGCATAGTTTTGATAGTCTGATCGGAACGAGCAATGTTTTACAAAGCATTTTTCGTTTGATCGAAAAGATCTCTCCGACAAACACAACCGTATTGATCCAGGGTGAGAGCGGCACTGGTAAAGAACTGGTCGCACGCGCGATTCATTACAATTCCGATCGCAGCGAAGGTCCGTTCATCGCAATCAATTGCGCGGCCATTCCGGAGAGTCTGCTCGAATCCGAATTGTTTGGCTACGTCAAAGGTGCTTTTACTGGAGCTGCAACAAACAAGAAAGGATTATTGCAAGCTTCGGACGGCGGCACGCTGTTCCTGGATGAGATTGGCGAAATGCCGCCATCACTACAGGTCCGATTATTGCGGGCATTGCAGGAACGAACCGTTACTCCGGTCGGAGCTACTAAGGCGATTAGTTTCGATGCTCGAATTATCGCGGCAACGAACCGTAATCTTGAATCAGAAGTTCAGTCAGGCCGATTTCGCGAGGATCTTTATTACAGATTGAATGTGATCAACATAAATTTGCCGCCGCTTCGCGAGCGTCGCGAAGACATCCCGCTGATTGCCAAACATTTCACGAGCAAATTCTCAAAAGAACGCGGCACAGCAGAAAAGCGTCTTGCGCCGGAAGCAATGTCTGCACTCGTCAACTACGATTGGCCTGGAAATGTTCGCGAACTGGAAAACTGCATTGAGCGCGCGTTTACCCTTGCGGATGAAGAAATTGATATTGCGTCTTTACCGGCTAACATCCGAGGCGGCGATTCAGATAATACAAATCACCATCTGGAAAATCTAAATATAACGCTGGAAGACCTGGAGCGTCGCTATGTTCTGCAAGTTTTCGACCGCTGCAAAGGCGACAAAACACAAACTGCGCAGATTCTGGGCATTGATCTTTCTACGCTGTATCGAAAGCTGAATCGCTATCGGCAATGATCTCCGTCTCTCAAATTTCATTACTGATATCTCGTTGAAAATCAGCACGCGAGGCGCGCGCGCTCCCAGGTCACAACGTCTTCACTTCTTTGACCACTTGCCAGATTGAATGGCTGCGCCTGATCCACGAGCGGAAAATACCCACGCGAAAACGATAGCTGTCTTCGAAACTCTTTGACAAGACCTCTGTACGAAACAGTTCTTCCAGAGTCAGATGAAGAGTGTCCTCAGACAAATTCACTGGATAATTATTGCGACGGATAAGCTTGACTAAATCTTTTGTCGAGGCATAACTCATGCTGTCGCCGAGGCATTCACCCAGCAGGGACATTGTCACCTTTTCATCGTCGTTCAGGTTGTCCCAGAAATAGATCATCTGCGGCAAAGGATGATCGAATATCTCGTCAATAACTTCCTTAAGATCGGATGATAGAACCAGGTTCTTTTCATGCTCGTTCAGGTAATCGACAACGTTTTGGCAGATTACCTGCGTGTAGAATGGCTGCCCTGATGTCAATCTCACTATCGCATCGATGACATTTCGGTGATAAATAACACGGTCTTCAACGGGTTCGGTAATCAGTCGTCGCGTGTCGTTTTCAGAAAGATAACTGACCTTGCGATAAATTGCGCGCGACAGCATCTTGCCCCAATATCGTTTGTCGCGCTCCTCAAGTCTACGCGATCCGGTGAAAATAAATGCCAGGCGTTCGTGCTTCTCCATCAGTGCGGCGAAATACGTAAATATCTCGTCATTCAACTTGCCGTCGCTAACTTTAGTTTCAAGCAACTCGTATTCGTCGACTAAAAGAAGAAGCGTCTGATTCTTAAGGATCCGCAAACACTCCTCTATGAACTCTGTGAAAAGTTCATAGGGGTTCTGATCACCGGCGCTGAACGGATAACGCTCAAGCGTATCCTGACCGGCATTGCCAAGCGCCTGCGCAATTAATCTGGCAACTCGCCCAAAAAATCCACGGTCGCTATTGACGACCATCTCCTGCATATCGATAAAGACCGGCACAAATCGCTGCCCAAGCCGGCCGTTGAGTATTTGATAAAGGATCGAGCTTTTACCCGTTCGCCGCTCTCCGCAGAATACAATGACCACGCCCTGCGGAGCGCCTTCCAGTTTCGTCTGAACGTAACGGAAATCATCTTCGCGACCAAAGAACATTTGTTCATTGCGAATCGGATTTCCGACTATGTAAGGGTTGGGTTCGATACGAACAAACTGCTGAAGGTGAGGCGGAAGCGCGGGGCCGCGCTCCTGCTGGCGTTTGATCGCTACAGCGCCAACACCAAGACCGATTACCGCCAGGCCAGATAGCGCGAAGAACCACCCTCGTCTGTAAATCGGTACCGCCACCTCGATCGGAATCCTGATTGGCGCTTCGCTGTATAGATCGTGATTGAAACTGCGCACTTCGAAGTTAAATGTGCCAGCCGGCAAATCGTTATATGAAACGCGTCGCTCTTCGCTCGGCCCCAGCAATCGCCACTCCTTGTCGTAACCTTCCAGACGATAGGCATACTGAACATCGCCGCTGGGGCTGACACCCTGGAAATTAAAGGCCACGTTGTAACGACCGCTTCCCAGGTGCGTCTCTTCCGTTTCTCTGCCGTTTACGAATATTCGAACATGCGTAGTCGGGGCATTACGGTCCGGAATATGACGAACCGCACCACCTTCCGTAGCGAACCAGATATTTCCTTTTGCATCCTCAGCAATGCCGCGCGGAGCGCTCGGCGGCAGATTGAATCTTTCACTGCTATATGTATCCACCAGCGCAGTCGAGCCGAACGGAACGAATTTCTTCAGCTTTCCGTCCGCGGTTCCGAACCAAAGGAAACCATCGGAATCCTGGTAGATAGTACGGACGCTCTCGTTTGCCAGAGCCTCGTCGCGAGGAATGCTAATAAAGTTTCCATTCAACAATCGTCTCACACCACGATCTGTCGCTACCCAAACGGTGCCTTCGCGATCCAGCTCAGCCCAATAGACGTTGTTGCTGGAAAGCCCCGCGGCTTCATCGATGAAATGCCCGCTGTTTCCTGCCAGTCGGTACAGCCCGCGGTCGGTGGAAAACATCAACGCGTTGTTAAGACCTTCGATAATGTGCCTTGTGTCTACTCCATTCAGCTCTGGAACCGTCACCAGCCTGTCGCCATCCAGTCTCGCCGCCCCGCGTGCAGTAGCCGCCCAGATCGCTCCGCTGTTGTCTTCAAAAACATAGCGAACGTCATCGCTTGGCAGACCGTCTGCTTCACTGAAGATTTTGGTGCCGTTCCCATCGTAACGAACCAGTCCGCGTCCGGTACCAAGCCAGAATACGCCGGCGCGATCCTGCTTTACGCTGCGAATGTCGTCAACCGCGAGCTTGTCCGGGTGAGTGATCCGGACTCCATCAAAAATGTCGATGCCGCGCGCAGTCGCAAGCCACAATCGATTGCTGTCTTTCTGCAAACAGAGCGCGCGAACGTCATTACTGCCCAGTCCTCGGTTGGTATTGAGTGTGACAAAGCTATACACGTCATATCGAATAGTTCCGTTCTGCGTGCCCAACCACAAATTGCCTTCGCGATCCTCGTAAATCGTCTGAACAGGAGTAACGTCCGGAAACTGCAGCGTCTCGTTCTTCACCGGATCATACAACGTGACGCCGACATCAGTCGCAAACCACAGCTTGCCCTCACTATCGTGCAGAACGGCGCTGACAGAGCGATTTTTCAGCACTTCGCCTTTTTCAAAAGGAACTAGTTTGCCGTCGTTATACTGGAAAACGCCGCGAGACGTCGCAAGCCACATAACGCCGGAATTGTCCTCTGCCATTCCTCTGATGGTTAGCTGCGCCGCGTCATTAACTGCAACAGGTTGGAACTGAGTTCCGTTGTAAATCACGGGCCCGAGCCCGGTGGCAAGCCAGAGCGAATGATGGCGCGATTCACAGAATACAACAGAGACATCTTCGCTCTTCAGACCGTTACTTTCGCCGAGTGTCGTGAAAGTCCCGTCGTATCGTACCAGCCCGCGATTTGTAGCAAACCACAAAACTCCATCGTCATCCTGACAAATATCGCGGACATTATATCCGCCCAATTCTTTTCTGATCTGTCCTGTGCCCGGATGATATCTGACAACGCCGCTGCCTGCGCCGAACCATAAATCTCCGCCGCGATCCTCAATAATGGAATGTACATTATCGGCAGTCAGTTCAGACGAACGATCGAATTGTGTAAAGGTTTGTCCGCCATCGAACGTCGTGACTCCTCGCGCGGTGGCAAACCACAGCAATCCCGTTTTATCTTGAAGAATCGCCTGCACTTGATTGGAGGCAGAGCTGCTGGACGAAGGATTCACCACTGGAAAAGTCTGCGCCTTGTGATCGTTTACGAGAATCGAAGAGGCCTTTGCCAGCGTAAACGAAAAAGTATTTTGCAGCGGAATATTCAGTTGCGTCGAAGCAATTTCGTACCCTGTCAGCGACGCAGTAATAGTGTAGACGCCGTTGCTGAGACGACCGAACGAGTACTGGCCGCTATTATCTGTGGTCGTTTTGGAGACTTCTTTTCCGGCATTGCGAAGCGTCACGGAAACGCCAAGTAAAGGACGCGCCGAGGCTATGTCGACAATCGTGCCCTGAAGGGACGTTGGGTTGAGCTTTAGCTCTATCACTTCGGGCGGCGCGCCCGCCAGGACTTTGAACGGTATGGTTTCCTTACGGTATCCATCAAGCTCGAAGGTCACTTCGTAAGGCCCGGTCGGCAACGAAGTGAGCGAGAAACTGCCGTTATCATCAGTTGAAGCAAAAAACTGCGGCTGATGAGACGACGGGTTCCTAGCGGTAATCCTGACATTGGCCAGCTTCTTACCAGTTTCGTCCAGGATCGTTCCGCGTATCACGCCGGTTTCTGCTTGAGCCGGTTTCTGGAAGGCGTCGACCACGCGTGAGCGCGCAAGACAAAACGCCAGACCGACAATGACGACACCAACCGCCAGAAGGTGTAGCGTTCGGCTGCTGAAACTTATTCGCGCAACTGTTCGATTTGGACTTAATTTCATGAAAACTGATAAGAGACGTGACAGTACGGCTCTCTCACCTGATAGTATCCATTAAACAGCAATAATTGTGGAGGGTCAAAGCAGTGCCTAAAAGCAGAACGGCGAGCCGTTTAAAGCTCGCCGTCGTGATTGCTGTTCGACTTCTATGAAGTCGTTGAGTGAACTAGAACCTGAACCGAGCTGCGACCTGAACGCGTCTCGCGTTCGTTCCATCCGGCGGTGCCGCATCGCCATTTGGCAGTCCGAAACTGCTTTGGAAGGTTCCAGGGGCTAACTGTATGGTGGGAGCAACCTGATTCGCCAAACTACCGGTGCCAGCTACTACACTGGAGCCTGTAAATGTTGCGATCGTGTTGTTAAACGAGTTAAAGTTCGCACGGTTGAATACATTAAATCCTTCCACGATTAGCTGCAGGTTGAAACGCTCAGAAATCTTGATATTGCGGGTTACTCGGAGGTCAAGCTTGTAATTAGCGTCACCCACATTGCTATTTCGCGGGAAGGCAGTTACCAAACTACCAGCAGTGCCTTGTCCAAATAGGCCGCCAAAGCCATTGAATGATGAGCCACTGATGCTGATTGCGGGCACCGTACCGTTAACAACCGTAGTAAAGGGCCGGCCTGATTCTGCAGTGAAGATACCGCTTAGCTCAAAACCATTGACGACGTGGTTGAACGCATCGCTGCTCGTCTTAAAGTCGGCGGTGTAAATACCATTAAGCACAAAACGATGACGCTGGTCCGTAGGGGCAACCGCCTTAAAGGCATCCAGAGGCGCAAACTGATTCAATACAGTTCCGCCGCCAAATGGTCCTTCATCTGAGGTACCGCCACCATCACCATTACCATATTCGTTTTCGGCCTTTGAAAGCGTATAACTAACACCGAATTGGAAATTGTTTGAGAATCTTCTCTTTAGTTCGATTAGCATTCCTCTGTACCAAGTCTCTCCGACAGAGTCGACGAGGGTTATGGCCCCGAACTTAGTATTCGGACGTACTGGGGTGCCGGAGCCCGGGAATGCAAGGAACTGTGTTGAGAACGGTGTTCCATCAGGAAGTAGGAAGTTCCTAGTCCAGATGTTTGCCGCTGTTGGCGTCGGAAGATTGGCATCGAAGTTAAGCGGAAGATGATCACCCTTGTCATAGACGAAGCTCGCGTTCAATACCATATTGTGGCCAAGATCGCGCTGTACACCAACATTTATTTCCTGTAATCGTGGCCTCTTGAAATCAGCGGCCAGGAAGAACGGACTCGAGCCTGTTCCACTGGTGACCGCCGAAAGAGGAATTAGGTTCGGAAATGTCGGTGGTATTATCGTGACTGCAGGAGGCTTATCTGCAGGTTTCGACGTTATCGCGATTGTCGATTTTGTAGGATCGGTAAAGCCTGTCTGCAAAAGCGCGTCCTCCAGGATTCCATTCGACGTACGTCCATAATAGAGGCCGTATCCTGCACGCAGAACAGTTTTTCCGCTGCCGGTTAAGTCATAGGCAACACCGACTCTCGGGCCCCAATCGTTCCGATCTGCATTGAACGATTGGGTCAAGGGCAGATCCGGGTTGGGGAATTGGGCTCTGGGCAGTTGTTCGTAATCATAACGAAGGCCATAATTTATTGTAAGCTTCCTCGTTGCTCTGAACGAATCCTGTGCAAATGCGGCATAGTCTGTTGTGGAAAATGTCAGGCCAGGAAGTCCAAAGTTTTGTCTAAAAGTCGTATAGGTATTTTGTGACGGCTGGGTAATCGTCGTCGTCAGTTCTAAGCCATACGAAATTAAATCAGCAAAATTGTATTGTCCCGCAAAAAACGCTGGGTTGTTAATAACGTCTCTTACTCGATTTACCTCACCTCCAAATTTGAAGGTGTGCTTGCCGGTTATGTAGGAGAAATTGTCCACGTACTGGAGTCGCCGTTCGTCGGGGAATGCAGCGCGTTGTAAGAACGTCGCTTGTCCGTACGAGAATCCACCAATCGTCACGTTCGGACCAGGTTGATCACCGGTTTCAAACTCGAAATCTCTGCCAAACTGAAAACGCATCTCATTCACTTTAGTGGCATCCAGACTTGAGGTCAGGCGCACATTTAGACTGTGGATCTTTACGCCATCAAAGCCATTTCCACCAACATTGGCCAGAACCAGACCGGTTTGAATACCCTCGGGATTGCGGGCATTGAGATAGTTATATGTCACGGTCAGGGTATTCTTAGAATCAATGTTTATGTCCGTCTTAACCAAAAATAGGTTTTGATTGAATTGTCTCGCCTCAGTTCCAAGGAACTGATTTGAAGGAATCGTCCCGGTGGACGGGTCGCACTGAATGCCCGGGTTAGTCTGAAATCCTGGAATTGCGTTCAGTCGCTTTATAACATCAAGACAACCAGCTTTGAATGCGGCGAAATTTGAGCCTGCTTTTGGCTGGTCAAAGATGTGGTTCGTGTCGTTTACGACCAGAGGCGAATCTCGCAATTGCTGGTCGTAATTGATAAAGTAGAAAACCTTATCCTTCTTTATTGGACCTGAAACGGAACCGCCGAATTGCTGACGACGCTCAGACGGGTTAATCGTTGCCAAGGGATCGCGAGCATTGAATGCCTTGTTACGGAAGTAATAGAAACCATCACCGTGAACCTGGTTTCCTCCGGAACGAATAACTGTGTTGACACCGCCACCAGCCGAACGACCGAATTCCGGCAGGAAACTGGACTGCTCTACTTGAAACTCTTGGATTGCATTCGAGCTGATGCTGCTGGCGATACGCGTACGTCCGCGGGCTTCCGAAAACAGAGCCTGCGTATCGTCGTTTCCTTCAATCGTGAAGTTATTGAATACGCCACCCTGTCCGTGATAACTGAGCAATCCGAAGCGACCATCGCGTGATACTCCAGGAGTCAGCAGCGCGAACTGATCATAGCGACGACCGTTGATTGGCAGCTCGCTAATCTGATTTCTGTCAACCAACGCCGACTCTTCAGTCTTTGTCGTATCGATTTCGGGCTGTGCAGTGATGTTGATTGTTTCTTGAGCGCCGCCCGCCTTTAACGACAGTTTTAACGTTACCGCCGCGCCGACCGTGACCTCCAGATCGCTCTGGACAAGCTTTGAAAAACCAGTCATCTCAACGGAGACCGTATATTTTCCTGTCGGCAGTACCGGGACGCTAAAAAGACCATCTGAATTGGTCGTGACTTCGCGTACAACGCCTGTTTCGACGTTGGTTGCCTTAACAGTAGCACCAACGACTGCAGCGCCGTTTTGATCGACCACACTGCCTGATATCGAGCCAGTGCCGAGCTGTGTTTGACACAGCACCGCAGGGGCTGCGAATAACAGCAGCAGGGCCAAGAGGCAAAATTGAAATGGACGCATGAAGATTTTCTCCAATCTGAATTCAAGGGAAATTAAGCCAGTGATTGATAGAAGCCGCGATAATACCAATCAGATTTAACCAGAGCGCAACAATCGAGTAACTTCCATGTAAAACGCTTTTGTGCGTTAGACCTCTCGTTTTTGATTCAATCGGCTTTAATCTTTTTAGAGTTTGCGATGAAACAAATTTTTCGCGCATTATAAGCCAATCCGTTGGCAGCCGTCCACCTATTTTTGGCAACAAAAGCTCCCTCGGGGTCAAAAGAAGTTTTCCACAGGTCCCTTCCTGCGGGCTTCGCCTGATTTTCCGTAATCCGATAATTCTCAGCTTTCGCATGTGTTTGGTCCGCGACACAGATTGTTGATAGACTAGCTTCTCGGTTCATTGCAGTTCGGTCGTGATTTGCATCGATCTGGTTACGAAGAAAAGAGGAAATTCGTCTTGAACAATCGATCATTTGACGTCGTCGTTTGCGGTGGAGGTCACAACGGACTTGTTGCCGCATTACTGCTTGCGCGCGCGGGTCTTGCCGTTCTGGTAGCGGAACAAAAATACATGGTCGGTGGCGCTTGTAAGACCGAATACCCATTTGCAAAGGCGCCTAAAATGGGAGCATCGACCGGCGCTTATCTGCTGGGTCTGATGCCACCGGAACTGATCAATATCATGAATATTGATATACCGCTGGTGCGTCGCGATCCCCATTATTTTCTTCCTACGACCGGAAACAAATATCTTCTGTTCGGCAGCGATCAGGAATCAATGAAACAACAGTTCCTCGCCTTCTTTTCCGAAGCAGACTGGAAGGCGCACGAGGCGCTGCAAAACGAAATCTCGCAAATTCGAGAAGATATTGCTCCGACATGGCTTCAGGAACCGTTGTCGATAGAGGAGACGGCTGAAAAATTTGTCCGGCGGCCATTAAAACAAGTATTCGTTGATCTGTGTCGCAAATCTGTCGGCGAATACCTGAGTCGATTTGAATTCAAGAGCGATCTGGTTCAGGCGATGTACGCCGTTACCGACGGATTTTCCGGGCTGACTGGAACCTGGGACACTCCTGGCACCGGAATGAATTTTCTGATCCATAATATGTGTCGATTACCCGGCAGTGACGGCACATGGATGATAGTGCGCGGCGGAATGGGAACGGTCACAAAACGAATTGCGGAAGCCGCACAAAGGGCCGGAGCGACGATCGAGACCGGACAGAAGGTCGCTCGAATAATTACCGAAGGTGACATCGTGCGAGGAGTCGCCCTTGAAGACGGCAGCGAGATAAAAGCAACCACCGTTGTCGTAGGAGCTGATCCTTTCCGGATGCGGGAAATGGTCGGCGAAGAATCGCTGCCGAAAGATTACAACGCGCGACTGGACGGCTACAGAAAAGACGGAAATACGTTCAAAATAAATATGTGCCTGAGCGGTCTTCCCCGCTTCAAATGTCTGCCCGAAGACAGAGGCCAATTTGGACCGACAATCCACCTATTGCCTGACGAATCTGAAGTTCTGCGCTCGCTGCGCGATTCATTTGCGGACGTCCAGGCAGGAAGGCTCGCGGATTTCCCGACCATTGAATGGTACATACACACTACGGTAGATCCGTCGCTACGGGATGCGGACGGTCATCACAATTCGGCGCTATTCGTGCAATGGGTTCCATACGAGATTCAAGGCAGCACATGGGAAGCCGAGGAGAGCCGCTATGTTGCGCATCTCCTTTCTATATGTGATCGGTTTGCTCCAGGAACGTCCGACCTGGTTGTCGATACGTTTCCGCTTAATCCCAGAAAAATCGAACAGCACTTTGGGATAACTCGCGGACACATCCATCACGTGGATAACTCGTTCGGATTTTCCGACCGTGTGCCATACCAAACTCCGATTCAGGGACTGTATATGGCTAGTGCGGGCTGCCACCCTGCCGGCTCAGTGATTGGGGCGGCGGGTCATAATGCCGCACGGCGCGTTCTGAAGGACATGGGGAAATAACAGGACACGTGAACGGAACTGCAATGCGAAAATCAGAGTTTGGCCAACTGCTGTCACACATGTCACAGTTCAATAACTGCTTGCTTATCTATAAATAACACTGTGACACCTGCTGTGACACCCAAACCAAATGGCCGGAATCTGGCCACCTGATGTCACGCCCTTGATCACCATTTAATACGTCAGAGCTCACGCCGCTGCGGTTTGCCAACGGTCGCGCGATTCGTATCAATTTGACCCGCCAAACATTTGAAGGTTCCTTCCCAGATTGCTGTGACCATGAATATTGATATGGCGTCTTAGAGACTTGGAACGCAGCAGCCAAAAGGTCCAGTTTTCTTGTGTTCCAAACCAGTTCCAAGGTTTTAAGTTTCGAAAACGAACGTCCCCTGAGCAGTGGCTCAAACATAAATGATTCAGGGGATAGCCTGCCGCAGGCAGAAGATAAAACAAAGAGGACTCTAATCCGGAGCGGTGAGATAAATGAAGCTGATAAAGCAAGCATTGACGTTAGGCCTGAGATTGGGAATGATGGGATTGTTATTTTTTAGTTCAATCCCGTGCGCATGGGCTCAGACGAAACTGGATGTAAACGGCGTCGTAACGGACGAGCGGAAAGCAATCGTGGTCGGCGCCGAAGTGACGATCACTTTAGCTGAAGATGAAACGGTAAGTCAGGTTACCAAGACAGACAATCAGGGACGTTTTCACTTTTCCGCCCTGCCAGCAGGCACATACAAAGTCACGGTCTTCGCCGACACCTTTGATCTGTCGAATACAGAGCTGAAGCTGGACAAACCGCAGACGGCACCGTACACCGTCACACTGACTCAGACAGTTAAGACCGTAATCGAAGTGAACGCCGAACAGTCGAATCTGGCGAACGTCGAAACTGCCAATAACGGTAATGCCATTATCCTTGGGCCTGAGGATCTTGAATCACTGCCTGACGATCCTGATGATTTGTTAGCGGCTTTAAAAGATATGGCGGGTCCGGCGTCAGGAGTTGATGACGCATCTGTCTATGTCGACGGTTTTCTGGAGCGCGGCCGCATTCCTCCTAAAGAGGCGATTCTTCGAGTAATGATCAACGCCAATCCGTATTCGCCCGAGTTCAGCGAGCCCGGATTCAGCCGCATTCAGATCATTACCAAACCGGGAACAGATATTTTCCACGCCAGCGCCGGATTCAGATTTAATGATGAGTCCCTGAATGCAAAGAATCCCTTTGTTCAAGGGTCAAAACCGCCACATCAATTGAGGAATTACACGGGATCGCTTGCAGGACCAATAATAAAGGGCAAAGCAGCGTTTTTCTTTGACATAGATCGCAACGAAAATGACAATGATGAACTTGTTAACGCACTCGTGCCGAACCCGGCGGATTTTGTCCCGGGATTGATCTTCCCGAAGGATCCTAACGATCCTAAAGCTTTGATCCCCCCAACTATTAACTTTAATCAGACAGTACTTACTCCAAGCCGACTGCTGACATTCAATATCAGAAGCGATTACATGCTCAGGAAGAATAATACGTTGATGGTCGGGTATCGTTTTCTGACTAACAGCACTGATAACTCAGGCGCTAGCAACTTTGTGCTTCCATCGCGCGTTTCCAGTAGCAACAGCAGAGACAATCAACTACGTATATCTGATACTCAGATAATTAATGCAAATATGCTTAACGAATTTCGCGTTCAGATAGACAGTCAGCATAATGGCAGCCAGGCACTGTCGAATGACGTTCAGATCAACGTTCCGCAGTTTTTCAACTCAGGTGGTTCACAGGCGTTCGATCAACGAAATACGCGATCAATAGATTTGAATGAAAACTTCTCGATTATTCACGGCAATCATTCGATGAAGTTTGGAACGTCCTTTAATCTGAATAACCTAAACGACAATAATCGGGGCAATTTTGAAGGAAGCTTCTCATTCGTAAATTTGGCCCAATATATAGACGCCGTAAACGGAGACCCCACGTCGCGCGCCAATACTTTCACAATCACCAGTGGCATTCCGACAGCCAATACAACGATGTGGAGATTTGGATTTTTCGGTATGGACGATTGGAAAGTGCGGCCAAACTTCACGCTATCCACAGGAATACGTTGGGAAGCTCAAACTCATTTGCAGGACAAATGGAATCCCGCCCCCAGAATCGCCATAGCGTGGTCTCCGGATTCCAAAGGCGGCGCAAATGGAAAGACTTCTATCCGAGCTGGATTCGGAATGTTTTACAATCAACTGAGCGAAGGCGCATTGCTTGCTGTAGATCGGCAGGACGGGCTACACCAGATTGTAACCGTAATTCCCTGCGCGAGTTTTCCAGATCCCTTTGCGACACCATCAGGCCCGTGTCCTGATCCTCTGGTAACGATCCGACCTATTGCCGCTCCGAGCATTCGCGAATTCGAAACCGGGCTTAAAATGCCATATACAATCCAATGGAACGTCGGCGTTGACCGCACCCTGCCGAAAGGCTTTTTCGTCAGCACAACTTTTACCAGAATTAAGGGTGTTCATCTGTTCCACACGATTGACCTGAATCAACCACTTACTGCTACATCGCCTTTACCGTTCCCGGGCAGTGGTCCGATCCTTCAGGTGCAATCGGATGCTAATTTCATCCGGGATATGATCGCGGTGAATGTGCGGCGGCAAATCAGCAAGTATTTCACGATAAACGTGAATTACGTTCTTGGACGATCTAATAGCGATTACGGCGGAGGCGGCGTCGGCGGAGGCGGTATCAGTGGCATCTTCTCCGTTCCAATGAACTCCTACGATCCCCATGCCGAATGGGGTCGCGCGGATGGAGATGCGCGCCACACAGTCTTTATAACTGGAACGGCCAGTCTGCCGCGCGGCTTCAGGCTTGCTCCGAATATAAGGTACTCGACAGGCAATCCGTTCAATATAATTCTGAGCAGAGACATAAACAGCGACACTCGGATGAACGACCGGCCTGCCTTCGGTGGTCCTAATGCACTGTTGCCGGTGGTCACCGAGTTTGGAACGTTCGACCTGGTTCCGCAGCCCGGCGAGGTAATCATACCGCGGAATTTCGGAGAGAATCCAGGTCGTTTCTCGTTCGATCTTGCTTTGACGAAGACCTTCGGATGGGGTGAAGCAAGACGCGGTGGATGGCAGGCTCCTCCCGACGCTTCAGGCGGCGACCAGGGTGGCCAACGAGGTCGTCAGGGAGGTGGACGTCCCGGCGGCGGCGGTCCTCGTGGAGGCGGTGGCGGTGGTGGCCGAGGTGGTGGTGGTGGCGGCCGCGGCGGTTTCGGCGGCGGTGGTTTTGGTGGTGGAAACGAGACATCGAAACGCTACAACTTCACGTTTTCACTCAGAGCGCAAAACGTGTTCAACCTGATTGAGACAGGCAATCTAAATAACCAGTTGCCTACCAGCCCGTCGCAGCTACTTCCGCCGGGCACAACGACGCCGGTCCTCGGAAAGTCGTTGTTTGGCACTGCCAACACGGTTGGAAACAGGCCACGTACAATAGAGGCGTCACTGAGATTTAACTGGTAAGCTGATCAGTTCACGGTTTACAGTTTAGAGTTTTTGGTGAGAGTTTGAATATGAAATCAATACTTTTAATCTTAACGTTGTTTGCGCTGGCTTTGCCGGCCCTCGCACAAGACCCGCCGGCCGGACAAAATCCCGGTGGTCGCGGTCAGGGACAAGGCCGAGGACAGGGCAGAGGTGGACCGGGACGTGGTCTCACGCCGGAATTCGATACTCTGGATAAAAACAAAGACGGAAAAATATCCAAGAGCGAGATGGTAGAGTGGTCCGGCTCACTCCCGTTCCAGATCCCGCAGACTCAATTGATGCAGGCCTTCGATCAACTGGATACCAATAAAGACGGATTCATTTCCAAAGATGAATACAAGGAATTCCAAAACGTATTACAACGGACTTTCCGAGCCCAGGGCGGTGGACAGTTCGGAGCCTTCGGTTTTGTGGCCGGGCAACTGATTCAGGTGCTGGATACGGATAACGACAAAAAGCTCTCACGCAAAGAGTTTGAAGGAATGAAGACGACCATCTTTGATAAACTGGACAAAGATAAGGACGGCTTCCTCACCGCTGAAGAGCTGATGGGGATGATTACTCTGGTACCGAGACAACCCGGCCAATTCGGTGGACCGGGCGGACAACGCGGCGACGGACAGGGACGCCAGGGACAAGGACGCGGCGACGGTCCCGGTGGTCAGGGCGGCCAACCCGGTCAGAACAATCAAGGCGGACAACGAGGTGGCCAAGGATTCGGCGGCGGACGAACAAGGAATGGTTTCGACTTTGATGAACTGGACAAAAATAAGGACGGCAAAATCACACCGGACGAGTGGCTGGGAAATCCCAATACCTTCAAACAAGTCGACACAAATAACGACGGCGCGATTTCCAAGGACGAACTGGAAGCCTTTAACAAGAGGAATCGCGAGCGACAAATGGCGATCTGGAATACTCTGGTTCAGTCCTTCGATACCAATTTCGATAACAAGCTCTCCCGGGAAGAATTCGCGAAAGTCGTTGATCTCTTCGACAGACTGGATAAGAACAAAGACGGTTTTCTGGCAGACGATGAGCTGAGGGGATTGGCCAATACCGCCCACGAAGTTCAGATCGAAGCTACTTCTGGCGTAGACATCGACAAGCTCTTCCAGAACCTGGACAAGAACGCTGACGGTAAGATCGCGCCGGACGAGTTACCCGATTCTACCCAGGGAGCGTACATCAAAAAGCACTTTGCTGAGCTGGACAAAAACAAAGACGGTTTTCTCACCAGGGATGAGATTGTAGGTTTTGTTCAAGCGCTTGCTGCCGCAAAGGCCGCAAAAGCTAAGGCTGCTGGTGGCGGTACACCACCAGCGAAGCCATAAAAAGTGGCGCAGACATTCAGTCTGCGCTGATTGTGTAAACGGGCTTTTCGATAGAAATTTTCTTGCGAGTTAATTGGCCGGCGCAGACTGAATGCCTGCGCCACTGTTGTTTTCAGAGCTAATCATCCCGAGCCATCGCGAGTCTTGTCGATTCCTGCAATGCCAGTTTGACGGCTCCGACAGCGGGGGTGAATAGCGGCGCACCTAATTCCGCTCGCGGCGCAACGACTCCAAGCATGTTTCTGAGCGGCCCGATCAATAATTCGCCGGCCCTGAACACACCGCCGACGTAGGCAACTCGGAATTCTTCCTCAAGCATTTCCAACTTACGAATCACAGCAACGGCAGCCTGGCCAAGCTCGATGCCAGCTTCGCGCAAAATATCAATGGCGACTTCATCGCCTTCTTTCGCTGCGGCAGTGACAAAACGTGCATATTTGGCAATATCAGTGGTCGTTACTTCAGGATGGTAGACAAGGCCGGGAAGTTCTCTCGGGTCGCAGACGCCGAAGCTTGAGCAAAGCTTTTCAGTCATCAGTGTGAATCTGCCGCGACCGTCGTAGGCACGAACTATTGCTGCCAATCCGCGTCTGGCAATGAAATAACCGCTGCCTTCATCGCCCAGAACCCAGCCCCATCCACCTGCCTGCCACGTTCGACCTTCTTTATTAATGCCGAATGCGACTGCGCCGGTACCGGAGATTATAACGACCCCGGCTTTGCCATCGGTCGCGCCAGCCAGTGCGACCGCAGCGTCGGTGTTAACCATTATTTCGACGTCGGGCAATATAGGTCGCAGCGCATGCAGCATTTCGTCGCGGTGCGTGGGACTTCGCAACCCTGCAAGCCCGGCAAATACCGCGCGAACATCGGCGAGAGTAACACCTGCCGCTTCCAGAGCTTTTCTGACTGCGAACTGGACTGACGCGACTGCCGTAGGCATGCCTACGCGCAGGTAGTTGGAGGGACCGCTAACGCCTTCGCCAAGTACCTTACAATCGGGCGTGGCCACGACAACCCGTGTCTTTGTGCCACCACCGTCTATTCCAATGATAAGTTCCGGGGACATAATTTAACCCCAGTCTTGGGTTGGAAATTTGGATTTAAGGTCGTTCTAAAGATGTATAGAATGCAAATGTGAAGTCCGCAAACATACATCTGGAGAACGACCTGCATGGCAACAATAAATGAACAGATGATTGTTTGCTACTGT
>DASRDY010000030.1:0-2243 GCA_035652355.1 Blastocatellia bacterium | reverse complement strand
CTCAGCGCTCCTTATTGGTTCTGCCATTTGTCGAAACAGGTGCCAGGGCGAACGATTGTCTGGTTTCTTTCCGGCCCCGTTGAGACGACGGAGATCTCGCATTCGACGAGCTCACTCAATCGGTTCACATACGCCTGGGCGTTTTGCGGCAACTTATCGAAATCGGTAACTCCTACCGTCGATTCCGTCCACCCCGGCAGTGTTTCATAGATTGGCTCCACGCCTTCCAGTTTCTTTGCGTCGAACGGCATATCGACCAGCTGCTTACCTTCGTATTTATAACCGGTACAGACTTTTATTTCGTCGATTCCGTCCAGAACGTCCAGCTTTGTCAAAGCGATCGAATTCACGCCATTGATCGCAACCGAGTATCTGACGACAAACGCATCGAACCATCCACAACGCCGCGGCCTTCCAGTTGATGCTCCGTATTCGAATCCTTTCGCGCGAAGCTTATCTCCCGTTTCGTTCAATAATTCTGTCGGAAACGGGCCAGAGCCAACCCGGGTCGTATATGCTTTTGCAATTCCCAGCACGCCTGTAATTTTTCCGGGCGGTAAACCGGTACCAGTGCACGCGCCTCCCGCGGTTGCATTCGAAGATGTCACGAAAGGATAGGTTCCAAAATCGATGTCGAGCATCGTTGCCTGCGCGCCCTCCAGCAGGATGCGCTTGCCCTGTTTGACTGCGCGATTCAGCAACAGTGGGGTATCGCAAACGTAAGGCTGAATGCGCGGGGCTAAAGAAACCACCTCTTCGACAAGCTCGTCTTCGTCGATCAGGTGAGCTTTCTGGGCTTCCTGCAACATGTTGACGGTTTCTATGTTGGTTCTGAGCTTTTCTATCAGCAGCTCTTCATCAAGGAAATCGCCTGCGCGCAATCCTCTTCGACCGATCTTGTCTTCATAGGCCGGACCGATGCCTCGCATGGTTGTTCCGACTTTTTCTTTGCCTCGGCGTTCTTCGCCGCCGTGTTCGATCACCCGGTGATAGGGAAGAATCAGATGCGCGCGACTGCTGATGCGCAACTGGTCCGGCGTCACATTGATGCCAAGCTTCTCCAATTGATCGATTTCATCAACCAGTGCTTTGGGATCGACCACGACTCCATTGCCGATCACGCAAAGCTTATCTGTATGGAGAATGCCAGATGGGATCAGATGAAGCACGAATCGCTTGTCGCCTATTATTACGGTATGTCCGGCGTTGTGGCCGCCCTGATACCGGGCGACAATGTCGAATGCGGGAGTGAGAATATCGACGAGCTTACCTTTTCCTTCGTCGCCCCATTGTGTGCCGACGATGACGAGGTTTTTCATATAAGAGCCATTTCGGTTAAGAGGTGATAGTCTTCAAACAAGCGAATAGGCGCAGTCACGGATGTGACCTGCGCCTGTCTTAAATCGGAACTGCCGCGCCGCGCTGACCTGGCCGACGTATTTACCGACTACCCGCGAGATCGCTTGTTTCGGTGACGTATTTGCCGATTACCTGCGCAATCGCTTCTTTCGACGTGACACCAACTATGCGTTCCTGTTCGACGCCATCTTTGAAAACGATCAAAGTCGGAATGCCTTTGATTCCGAACCGAGAGGGGGTGGTACTGTTGTCGTCTACGTTGAGCTTGGCTACCTTCGCCTTACCGCTGAACTGTTCGGAGATTGCGTCAACCGTCGGCGCCAGCATGCGGCAGGGAGCGCACCATGCGGCCCAGAAATCGACCAGAACGGGTTGATCTGCCTTTAATACTTCGCCTTCAAAGTTACCGTCGGTAACCTCTAAAACATTGCTCATCGATATCCTCCAAAAATCATCTATCAAATTATTGCGATATCAAACGCGCCTCTTTGCGCTTTAAACCGGCAGATAAACATACCAGCAGTTTGCTATGATTTCAAATCCTTTACCTGGCCGCGGTATTTTAAATCAGAAGCGTGGTTTTCAGGACAATAAGCTCGGTTATTAGAATCCGGCAATTAACAAAGAGATCGGATTTGCGGTCAGGAAAACCGTGACATCAGATGGCCAAATTACGAGTCATTGGATCAGTGTCACAGCCGATGTCACAGCGCTACTTATAGACAATAAAGAGGTTGCGCTATTGTGACTGCTGATACTCAATAGAGGCGGCCTCACGGGCGTATAATCGCCCGCGAGAAATATCTTTAAAACAAAGGAGGCCGCTTCTATGGCGTTTTACTGCGGAATCGACTTGAGCGCAAGAGAATCTTCTCTTTGCATTA
>DASRDY010000029.1:0-16014 GCA_035652355.1 Blastocatellia bacterium | reverse complement strand
CTACGCAGGGACAGGAAGATCAGGCGCGCGCTGAATACGACGCTTTCATGAAGGCATATAATGCCGCCAATCAGGATAAGGATACTCAGAAGACATACACTTTCGCGAAAGAATACCTGGCGAAATATCCAAGTGGAAAATATGTTGACAACACAAAGCCCCTGGTGATGTGGGCTTTAAATGATTTTTTTAGTACTGCATTTAAAGCGGGGAATTACGACAAGGATTTCGATTACGCTCACGAGATGCTGGATCTGGACCCGAACAATTTCACTGTTCGCTACCAGCTTGTTTACATTGGAAATCTGCAGTTCAGGCAGGGCAAATGGGGACATGCGGACGATGTGTTGTCCCAGGCGGATAAGGTCGAACAAGCCATTGGCGGCAGCAAGCCATCCACAATGGATGACGCAACGTGGGCACAGCAGAAGCCTATTTGGTTAGCCATAATTTATCAGACCAGAGGACTGAACGCGCTGAATAATAAGAAGCCCGACGAGGCGCTCCCGCTGTTAAAAAAATCCGCCGAATACTATCCGTCGGATCCGATGACATATTATTACCTGGGTTTTATTTACGGACAGACGTATCAAACCGCCAAAGACGCGTATGACAAAATGACCGACGAGCAAAAGGCCTCTGACGCTGGAACCGCGGCTTTCGATGGCGTCAGCAAAGCCGCCGACACGGTGATCGACAATTCCGCCAGATTCCTGGCTGCCTCAGATGGAAAGCCGGGTTTTGATGATATGCGCCAGAAGACACAGTCCACGCTTGTCGCGCTATATACATTCCGTCATAAGGACAACCCGAACGGTTGGCAGGATCTTGTCAATCAATATAAGGCGAATCCTGGCAAGTCCGGAATGTAAGAAACTGGCTTCAATCGCGAACAGTACAGAGCCAGACCCAAACTGAGTCTTTACGCTTTTTGGGTTCTGGCTCTTGCCTTGTAAATTCTCCCCTCGTAGAATGTTATTTTCGAAGTAAGGTAAAAAAGAGTACTTACAGTTGTCCTTTCCTATGACCGCACAGAAGCGACGCAAGCCTCTAAAAAAGCTGCAGGAAAGAATCGGCTATAACTTCAACAATCGGCGACTGCTTGACCGGGCGCTGACTCATCGGTCGTTTGCCCACGAACGTACCGGCGCCGACGCCATGCACAACGAGGCCCTGGAGTTTTTGGGCGATTCGGTTCTGGGTTTTGTGATCAGCGCCTGGCTGATCGAGAAATATCCAAAGCTTACTGAAGGCAGACTTTCGAAAATCAAAGCATTTCTGGTCAGCGCCGCAAATCTTGTAGATCATTCCGAAAACGTAGGACTCGGCGCTTTCTTGCGGCTGAATCGTGGCGAAGAGAAGACCGGTGGTCGCCAGAAACGTGCGCTGCTGGTCGACGGCTTTGAAGCTTTAATAGGCGCTGTCTATCTGGACGGCGGCATTGAAGAGGCCGAATCCTTTATCCGCCGCCAGTTTGCCGGTCAAATGAATGCCCTGGATACGGACAAACTTAACATTACCGATTACAAGTCCGCACTGCAGGAAAGACTGCAGTCAGAGAACCTTCCCACTCCCCAATATGTTGTAATTGAAACGCTGGGACCCGACCATCATCGATTGTTCCGGGTAGAGCTCCGCGTAAACAATAAGGCACTTTCGACTGGCGAAGGCCCCGCCATCAAGGTTGCTCATCAGGAAGCAGCAAGAGTTGCACTGAAAAAGCTGGAAGAGAACCCCCATCTGATCGTAACCGATTATGATAAAATTGCTTTAAGAACAAAGCGCGCTGGGAAAGAGGCTAGAGGATAGTCATCCTGATATTAGTGTATTATCCTTTGTTGTACTTCTGCAGTCACCGGTCGCTTAGAGGTATGGATGACAGCACAAAAGAAACTCCTGATCGTTGAAGATCACCAGGATACGCTGGCGGTTTATCTTCTGGTTCTGGAGCGCAAAGGATACGACATTCGACTGGCGTGGAACGGCGAAGAGGGCTTAGCCAAGTTTAATAGCTGGCAACCGGATCTGGTCGTCCTGGACGAGATGTTGCCGCGATTGAGCGGTACAGAAATGCTGGAAAAAATCCGCGAAGGCGGATCGACTGTTCCGGTAATAATCGTTTCGGGGAATAACGATCCAGTCGTGCGCCAGCACTGCATGAAGACGCTGGGAGCAAAAGATTTTCTGCAAAAGCCTCTTGATTTCGACGCGCTGCTTGCGCGAATTGAACAGATATTCGAAGAGCAGCAGTAACTTCGGTTATTCTTTTGCCGAACTTAACGTTTCGTCCATTTTCGAGATTGTTTCCGCAACCTTGCTCAAATCGCTTGCAGGCAAATTCCCCGGCAAAATTTCTAATAGACTGGCAACCCCTCTTAACTGCTGGTTAATCCGGCGAATCGTCGCTGAAAGAATTTTATCGTGGTCGAACGCAAGTTTTGGCAGTTGTGTGACATCGAACCACCGAGCATCAGCAGCATCGTCGGCGCCTTTCACCTCCGCGCGTTCCGCTTCGGCAAAACCGTAATAGACAACGCTTACCGTATGACCACGTGGATCTCGCGACGGGTCTCCGAATGCGCCGACCTGGTGGATTACGACATTTTCAAGACCTGTTTCTTCCTGAAGCTCGCGCAACGCCCCAACCTCAGGTGGTTCACCGTAATCCAGAAAACCGCCCGGAAACGCCCAGTCGCCCTGAAATGGCGGATTCTTTCGTTGTATAAGGAGGAGATTCAGCTTGTAATCGATAAAGCTAAAAAGAACGACATCCGTTGTTAACAGGGGTGACTTGTGGTCCTGCATTCCTCCCATAATATGACCTCCTCAATTAATGCGGGGAAAGAATGTGTCCTGAATTTAATGACGCGGAGCATGTCCCGGATATTTCGGCCTGGGATTGCCGACCGTTGATTCCTGCCCCTGCCCTGGCATATGACCAAGCCAGCGAAAGAATTCGAACAGCTCCCTGGTCGTCAACAGAGTAGCTCCTTTAGAACGCCATTCAGACATTGCCCGCTCTCCCGCGGCCGGGTCGATTGCTTTTATGGCGTCCGTAACGACAAAAGTTTTTATCTGGGCCGCCAGCAATCCCTGTACAGCGAAATTAACGCAGTACTCCGTGGTGACGCCGAAGACTATCGCCTGGTGGTGACTGAGTTTCCCTCGTTTAATCAGAGCAGCAAGCCACGGATTCGAGAGCGGATCCAGCTCCCGTTTTTCGACCAGATAGTGAATACCGGTTTCGAATATGACACCACCCTTTGTGTCAGGCGGGATTACTCGCAGTGGCAACCTGGGTCGATCGGCCATTATGCGTTTTTGCCCCGGAGTTCCGGAAATGCAATGAGGCGCGAACTTTTTGAACTCGGGATCATTCGGTACATGGGAACAGGCAGTCGAAATCGTCGTATAACGCTGCCGTTCAGCCAGCGTGAAGAGCTCGTTCAAGCGAGGCAAAATTTCTTCAGCGCCGGCAGCGTAAAGCTTCCCATCCGGGTCTATGAAATCGGACTGCGTGTCGATGTCAAATAAGACTGTCTGGAGCATCTAATAAATCCTCTAATATAAGTTCAAATCCGTAAGTCTAACCGCAAAACCGCAGACTTCAAGTCTAAACCTGATCTCAGCGCTTATTTCAAATGAGTAATCTCAGTCATTACCTTCTGTCGAAGTTCTTCTAACTCTTTACTGTACTCGACTCTATACCTAACAGGATCATTCAATCTCTTCACATCGACCGGTACTCGTTCAAGATCGGCTTTAGCTTTCGCCTGAATCTTATCTAACGACGAACTTTCCTTAACGATACGACCCTCATGCATCACGCATTCCAGTAATGATGTGGCATCCGAAATCTCTTCGTCTGCCCGCGAAATTACGTCGTGACTGAACTTTCCGTCTGCACCCGTTTTGCGCCACACCTGTTTCTTTCCAGGATAAAAGCTTTTCTGATCGCTCAGCTTCATTTTAGCTTCGACTTTGCCATTGATACTTTGCTCGACCAGTTTGTAGACGCCACCGAGCGACGGAGCATCCCACGAAGTGCTCAGCATAGTTCCCACGCCAAACGAATCTATCGGAGAACCAGATTCAACCAGCGCGGCTATCTTCGTTTCATCCAGATCGCCGCTCGCCAGAATCTTCGTGTCCTTCAAACCGGCATCATCCAGGATTTGGCGCACACCACGGCTGAGATCAGCAAAGTCGCCGCTGTCCAGACGAACACCCATCAATTTTTTCTTTAATTCACCGGCGATTTTCGCTCCTGTAATCGTGTCATACGTATCAAGCAATAACACCGCCGTCTCGGGAAAAAGATCTGCATAGGCCCTGAACGCATCGCGTTCGTTTTCATAACTCATCACCCACGAATGGGCCATCGTCCCTGAAACCGGAATTCCCCAGCGAAATCCGGCTTCGACATTCGACGTTCCGACGCAGCCACCAATAAACGCGGCGCGAGCCGCATATAAGCCTGCCGCCATTCCGTGTGCTCTTCTTGTCCCGAACTCTACAACGCCACGACCTACGGCGGCCTCGACGATCCTTGCCGCTTTCGACGCGATCATCGTCTGAAAATTTATCGTCGAAAGCAGATAAGTCTCGAGTAACTGTGCCTCGATGATGGGTGCGGTCACACGCAACAGTGGCTCGTAGGGGAAAAACGGAGTTCCTTCCGGCATCGCCCACACGTCGCCGCTGAAACGAAACGTGCTTAGATAATCGAAAAATCCGTCCGGAACATGACTGAATACCGCCAGATTGCTCAGATAATCGATCTCTTCGGGCAGAAACTTCAGTTCAGTAATATATTTCAGCGCCTGCTCAAGTCCCGCTGCAATTAAAAAAGATCGATTGGCCGGAAATTTGCGCACAAACAACTCAAAGGTAGCCGTCTGATCGGATTTGTTAACGAAATAACCAGCAGCCATCGTAAGCTGGTACAAGTCGGTGGCGAGTCCAGTGGATTGTAGTTTCATGAGGGATGTTATCGAATTGGCTTACCTCGTCTCCTGCCATTGAGCGTATGTCAAATAGCGACGGGTTACAAAGTCGGTCTTTTTTTCCGCTTGATGACAGACCTCGCAATTTTCCAGTCGGCCGCGCGCCTGGATATTCTTTCCGCCTCCATCCACCACCATAAACTCCCAGTCGCCATTGTCCGGATTATATCCTTTTTCGCGTTTGACCATGACGGTTAACAATTCAGGTGTCGGACTCTCTGCGGTTGTCATTTTCTCTTTAACAATTACAGAACCTTCCGGAAAATGAGGGGATCGTTCCTTCAACATTGCGTGTTTGCCTATATCATTGACATAAACAATCACGTACTTGTGACCGTGTGGGCTCTCGCTGACTTCCTTTAATTGTTGAGGCGTGGCAAGCGAGCATTGAATCAAAAGACGGTCGTCGGCACTGAACGGTTCGTCGTTAACACGGGTCCAACTTCGGTAGTTTGAAATGACGTCTGCGTTAGCTTCCGTCGATCGTCGTGACCCTGATGGCCAAAGACAAATCAATCCTGCCAGTGGCGCAACGACAAGTAATCTAAATCGTTTGAAGTTGCCGTTGAACAGCATAAACAAACCTCCTAAATCAGAGGATCGGAAAGCATGACGGCCCACAACGGTGGCTTATAAAAACCGGGCTATTAGAGAAATTATAGCTGATGCTGTCTAGAACTTCGAATTAGAATACCGCACACGATCTTCGAGTCTAAAAGTTCGTGTCGGCCGAAAAAATTCTCAACACTCTTTCAATTTTTTGTGTATTTTATCTGAACGCGGCGTTCAATAGCTGAAGATAACCTCTGTTAAGTCCCTGCTCCGGAGAACACTCATGAATAAGCCTGATCATCTGGGCCGCCCGTTATCGCTGGTTCTTTGTCTAGCTTTAGTTTCGTCCTTCGTCTATGGGCAGCAGAAAAAGGCCGTCCCGCCTTCTTCCAATGCGGCAAACAACGAATTATCGCAATCTCAGCGGCAAGCCATATTCCTGATACAGCAGCAAATCGACGAAGCGGGAACCCTTGAAAACGTTGTGTCGCGAATCGGTGTTAGCGTAAAAGCAGCCGATGCGATCTGGACGTTCGATCAGGACAATGCCCGCAAAACACTTAGCGACGCCTACGATCTGGCCGTTAAGCATTTTCACGAGCACGGGCAAAAGAATACCGTAGAGGGCGGGATGGCAACAGTTGAGCCGGATCAGCGATTCATAGTTATCACCGCAATTGCCCGGCACGATGCAGCCTGGGCAAAACGGTTGTCTGAACAAGTTGGAGCGGAAACTAAACGAGAAATCGAAAAAGCCGCCAAAGAAAATGTCTCCAACACCGACATTAAACAATCTACGAGTCCGACCGCGAAGATTGGAGCCAAACTCACCAATCTAGCGCGCTCCCTTCTGGCCACCGATCACGACTCTGCAATTGCCTTGTTCCAAAGCACGTTCAATTATCCTCCAGCATACAACCTTCCCATTTTTCTTTTCGACGTGGCAAAAACGAACCGCGCCGAAGCGGACCGTCTCTGCAATGACGCGCTCGAGGCCTATTCTGCCGGACCACTAGCCGGCCTGTTCTATCTTTCACCCTATATATTCCCGTTGAATCGCCCCGTAGGACCTACTAGTCTGGTTACATATTACCAGCCGCCTGAAGGCTTTGCGTTCAATCCCGGTCTGCAACAGACATTTCTTTCAATAATATTTATGAGGGGTGATAAGAGCCTTGCAGCCCAAAATGGAAATTTGTCGACAGCCGATTTGAGTAGGATGAATGGCTCTCAAATGCCCGATATGGCGCAAGTTTATACTGCTCTTGCCAGCCTCGAACCTGTAGTGGCAGAGTACCAACCTTCGTTGATAGACAGACTTGTTAGCTTGAAAAACAGTCTGGTCGGGGCAATGAGCACCGATCTTCAGTCCAAAGCGGCCCTTTATGTATCGAAGAAAGACCCCAGCCCTGAAGATCAGTTCAAATTGATGTTGGACAAAGCTGATCAGCAACAGAATCCGAGCCGAAAAGATTTCTACCTGATGCAGGCCGTTCAAGCCGGAGCCTTGACTGAGGATATCACTCGACTTGAGCACCTGATTGATAAGATCAGCGATGCGGATGTTCACCAGCCGATGCTTGATAATCTTTATTTCCGGCGAGCGAAGAAGCTTGTGTCAGATGGCAAACTGGACGAGGCCACATCTCTCGCGAAAAAGGTGGGACAACTGGATTACCGCTCGAATCTCTTGTACGACATTGCAGAGGCTTCGCTGAAGCAGAATGGCGACAAGGCCAGGGCATCTGAAATTCTGAATTCGGCCGAAGCCGACGCCTTGAAAGCGCCGGACACGATAGAGAAGGCAAGAACGCTCCTTGGGATTGCTCATCTATTTACAAGGTTTGATCAGATTCGGTCGATGGAAGTCCTGAGCGATGCGATCAAGACAATTAATCAGGTAACCGCGAAAACTCCGCAGGCGGATTTCGCAAAGACAGGGTTCACGCACACGATACAGGGAAAGACTTTTGCGAGTTATTCTTCATACCAGGTCTCAGGCTTCAGCATCGAAAATGCTTTTGCGGAAGCAGGTACACTGGATTTCGACGGAGTCCTGCTGATTGCCAGAAAGCTGGACGAAAAGGTCGTTAGACTTCAGGCAATAGTTGCGCTTTCATCGGGATTTCTGAACAAAAAGGACAAAACAGAATAATCTGAGATCCGATCTTGTTAAATAGCAAAGTTCCTTTTAAAAAACTGAATCATCTCTTCCCAGGCTTGGTCCGTCGCTTCGGGATCGTAGCGCGGTCCTTCATCTCGCATAAATGCATGCTCGGCCGGGTAAAGTGATACCGAAAACTTTGTACCTGCTTTTCTCAGAGCATCACTCACCTTCGCGCGACCTTCTTCCGGCACGTGAGGATCAAGCGAGCCAAATATCAACAACAATTCACCTTCAATATCTTTTGCTCGTTCCAGCGATCCCGCATCAGCATCTTTGCCCAGCTTGCCATTGTGAACACCGGTGGCATAGAAACAAACGGTCGCTAGCACATCCGGCTGGAGCGCCGCGCGAAACGCCAAGTGACCGCCAATGCAGAAACCTGTTGCTCCAAGTTTTCCCGCCGCGACTTTTTCGTGCTTCTTTAGATAGTCAAGAACGGCTCGCGCGTCCGCATCGAACTCTGCAACAGAAGTCTTCGCCGCATCTTCCAGACCTCGAGTCCTTCCTTCATCGTCAAACGGGATTGCGGATCCGGGCGGCTCGATGCGATGGTAGATTTCCGGCGCTGCTACCACAAAGCCATACCCGGCCAAACGCATGCAACATCGGATTGTCGACCCGGTGAGCTGAAAAATATCCGAATAGAGCAGAATGCCGGGAAACTTACCTTCTCGTTTTGGCGCGGCCACCAGTGTCCGCATCGGACTTCCGTCAACGACGATCTCTGGATAATCCAAGGTAATAATCACTTGTTCCTCCTGGGGGCGCATGGTGCGTTTTCGCGAACTGATCTTGTTGTCATTTTACCAACAAAGCTCGCCCATAAAAAATTCCTGCAAGAATATTCAACCCGTCCGTCATCACTCATGGATGAGCGGTGTCCCTATCGTTTCATCATTCCAAATAGATTGTTTGCAGGTCCTCAGGCGCTAAGTTGAATCCGCAGGGCGATTTCAGATCGCCGGTCTTCCAGGAGAAGTGTGTAATGAAAAGAAATATATTGTCCGCAACCATCCTGACTGTCGGCGTGTTGCTGTGTCTGCTGGCTTTGCCAGAGAGATTCAGGACTGACGCCGCGATAGGCGCTCCCGCGCCGCAGTCGATTACCGAAGGATCCTTGGTGCGCATCGGCAACAACCCGACACTGATGCCGCTGAAAATGACCGATGTGCAGATGAACATCACAGGTTTTGTCGCCGATGTGACCGTCGAACAGACTTTTTATAATCCATCAAGAGAATCGATCGAAGCCATCTACATCTTTCCTCTTCCAGGCAATTCGGCCGTCAACGATATGGAGATGCACATCGGCAGCCGCGTTATTCACAGTCTTATCAAGAAACGCGAAGAGGCTGCGCAGATTTATCAGGATGCCCGTAACAGCGGGCGCCATGGAGCTTTGCTGGAACAGGAACGCCCGAACGTATTCACCGCATCGGTGACCAACATAGGATCAGATGAGGAGGTCCGAGTCAGGATTCGTTACCTGCAACAACTAGCCTATGACGATGGAGGATTCCGCATTCAATTTCCAATGGTCGTTGCGCCGCGCTATATGCCAGGTGATCCCGCAGGAAAGCAGGGGCCGGGCTGGTCGCCAGATACGATTGATGTGCCAGATGCTTCGCGAATAACACCACCTGTTGCACCGCCAGGAACGAGACTGGGAAATAACATCAGACTCAGAGTCAATCTTGACGCAGGCGTTCCAATCCACAGCATCCGAAGCCTGCAGCATCAGGTTGATCTGAATCAAACGGGTCCTTACAACTATCAAGTCACTCTTTCCAAGAAAGACGAAATCCCGAATCGCGACTTCATCCTGGATTACAAAGTCGCCGATAACAGACCTCGCGCAGCAATGATTGTTTCGCCTCCGGTTAATGGCTCTTCGTACTTTATGATGATGGCGCTGCCTCAGGCTGAAGTACTTCCTTCTGATACTCGCCCGAAAGAAATGGTCTTTGTCATAGATACTTCCGGATCAATGGAAGGACCAAAGATCATTCAGGCGCGAAATGCGTTGAGGACGTGTCTGCACGGTCTGAATCCACAAGACTCTTTTAATATCATTCGGTTCTCAAGCGATTTTCAGGTCTTCTCCCAGAACTCTGTCGAATTTACCCAAGAGAATGTCGACCAAGCCGACCAGTTTATCGACAGGCTACGAGCCGGCGGTGGAACCGAGATCATTCCGCCTCTGCTTCATGCGTTTAATCAACCTTATGATGGGAAATTGCGTGTCGTCGTATTCATCACCGACGCGGAAGTCGGTAACGATGCCGCCATTCTTAAGACTATAACCGAGAATCTTGGCGACAGTCGCCTTTTCACTTTTGGCATCGACACGGCTCCGAACGATTACCTGATGAAGAAGATGGCTGAGTTCGGTCGCGGAGGTTTTGAATTCGTCACGCCAAATCAGGACATAGCCGAAGTTATCGGTCGTTTCCAAAATCGCATTTCATCTCCTGTCATCACAGGAATCCAGGTAAAATGGAACGGTCTTTCGGTCACAGACACGTTCCCGAAGCGAGTTCCAGATCTATACGCTGCTCAACCCGTGATCATTTATGGCAAGCTGACCGGTCAACCTAACGGTCGAGTGACACTGACAGGAGACAGCCGCCAGGGAACGGTTTCGATTCCACTCGATATCGAAACCTCTTCTCAGTCGCAGGATTCCAGCGCAATTGCAGCGATGTGGGCCAGATCGAACGTTGACGAAATGACCGACGATCTCACGAACCATCCCGGCGACGTTAACCTCCAGGAACGGATTGCAGAAATGGCGCTCAACTTCAGGCTGATGACGCCGTTCACTTCGTTTGTCGCAGTAGAAGAAGTTATGGAATCTTCGCCAAACGGTGGACCTCCAAGAAAGGTCGTCGTGCCCGTTCCGCTGCCGGATAGCTGGGATTACGACAAAGTGTTCGGCGGAAGAACCGAATATGAAAGCAAATCCGTAGCCCGGTCTGGTTTCGTTGTCCCGTCGCCGACAAAGAAAGATTCCGGGAGGTCTGTCGGCGGCGCGTCGAGGGCACAGATAGACACAAATGCTACCGCACCGCCACCGCCCCCTGGTTCTTCTGGCCAACCGGTGTCCGGACTGCCCAAAGGAACTCTCAATTCCGCCTACGACGGCATAAATGTAGCCGACGATAAATTAAAGTCGATAAAAGAAGAAGCGCCATCGGACCGCGCTAAGGAGACAGCACAGTTCCTGGTTCGCAAACAATCTGTCGCCGGTTTCTGGAGCGATTCGCCCAGCGTCACTGACCTCGACAGCACATCGATTACTTTGCTGGCACACATTGCGAGCGGCGAAACCGATCGCGCTGGTTATTACCAATCACAGGTTCAACGTGGACTGAACACCCTGATGAGCCGTATCAACGCAAACGGCATGTTACGAACAGATCACGGTGATTCGATCAAATCACAGGCGCTTGCCTTGTGGGTGTTCTCTGAGGCTACGGCTGCAACAAACAGCAGTCGTTATCGCTCCACGGCGGAAAAACTGTCAGCAGGTTTAGCTGCAGAGTCTTTAAATAGTAATCCGAATATCGACGACGCAATGTGGGCACTGATGGCACTTTCCAGCTCGCAAAGAGCGGGAATCACAGTCGACAAGAACACACTCACGCGTCTGGCGAACACAATCAATTCCAGTCAACAGGCGAGCCAGGTTCAACAGGCGCTTGCTGCATCTTTGGCTGGGTCGAAGCTTTCAAATGATCAGCGCAATCAAACACTGAAAGAGATCAGCGCTTTTCAGCCGCGATTCAGCGATCAGGAGTCTGTCGAACGCGGTGTAATGATTCTCTTTGCGGCAAGAACGCTTGATCTTAACGTTGCGACCAGCTTAGAACAGCGGATGGTTAATGCGCTGAAGGCATCACAATCCGCGAACGGCAAAGAAGCAGGCGCGTTTGTGCTCGATGACAAGCATCTTGTGGCGGACTCAGCGAGAGTCTACCTGCTCCTTAATGTACTGAATGGTCACTGGGCCATTACGAAATAATTCAACCAGGTCCTAACCCAACCTATTGAACCGCGGATAATGCGGATGTTGCGGATTTACAAAGATTTGATCAGCGTAAATCCGTTACATCCGCGTTATCTGCGGTTTCTTTTTTCTCTTCACCTGTTTTCGGTCTGAAGCTTGCTAATCCCTTCTTGTACCTCTTCCCCACAGCAGGTTTGGTATATATTAAGGACAGTTCAGGCGAAGAAAGGACCGAAAGTGGGCTTTCCAAGATCGAGCGGAATTCTTCTTCACCCCACCTCATTGCCAGGTCGTTATGGCATCGGTGACCTTGGCAAATCTGCATATGATTTCGTCGATTTTCTGGCTGGGAGCGGACAGTCTCTCTGGCAAGTTTTACCGCTTGGACCGACGGGATACGGCGACTCGCCTTACCAATGTTTTTCCGCCATTGCGGGAAACACTTTGCTGATTAGCTTTGACCGATTGATCGAGGTCGGTGTTCTGTTGCCAAGCGATCTTCAGAATGTTCCAGAGTTTTCCCTGGACCGGGTCGAATTCGGCCGAGTCATTGATTTCAAAAATGCGATACTGTACAAGGCGTTTGAGAATTTCCGGCAGTCACACAATCATCCTTTGCGGCCGCAATTCGACGAGTTCTGCGCCAACGAAGCCTCATGGCTCGACGATTACGCGCTCTATCGCGCGCTAAAAGGCGCCAATGAAAATCGCGACTGGAGTCAGTGGTCAGAAGAGCACGTCCGAAGAGATCCAGCCGCGCTCGCAACCGCCCGCGAAATACACAGCGACGCGATCCAGGCCCAGAAATTCTATCAATTCTTATTCTATGAGCAGTGGATGTCATTAAAACGGCATTGCGCGGATCGCAATATAAAAATCATCGGCGACGTGCCGATATATGTCGCATTCGATTCTGCCGACGTTTGGACGAATCCACATCAGTTCAAACTGGACGAAAAAAGAAAGCCCACAGTCGTGGCAGGAGTGCCGCCTGATTATTTCAGCTCTACTGGACAGTTGTGGGGCAATCCGATGTATGACTGGGAACGAATGAAGTCCGATGGTTTTAAATGGTGGATCGATCGCATCAGAGCCACTATGAGATTCGTCGACGTAATCCGTCTGGATCATTTCCGAGGCTTTGCCGCGTGCTGGGAAGTACCGGCAGGAGAGCAGACCGCACAGAACGGCCATTGGGTGCCATCGCCGGGACGAGAGCTTTTCGACACTCTGAAATCAAAGCTTGGCGAACTGCCTATCATCGCCGAAGACCTTGGAGTTATAACTCCGGACGTCGAGGCGCTGCGAGACGACTATGGCTTGCCCGGAATGAGAATCCTGCAGTTCGCATTCAGCAGCGATACCAAAAACATCGATCTGCCGCACAATTACATTCACAATACTGTGGTATATACCGGCACGCACGACAACGACACAACAGTCGGCTGGTTCAACAGCAAAGCTGGAACAGGATCAACGCGGAGCGCCGAACAGATAGATCGAGAGCGCAACTTCTCCATGAAGTATTTGAAATCCGACGGCAGAGAGATTCACTGGGATTTCATCCGGGCCGCATTTGCGTCAGTGGCAGACACTGCTTTAGTGCCTTTGCAGGACCTGCTCGGTCTCGGCACAGACGCAAGGATGAACCTGCCCGCGAGTCCTGGCGGAAACTGGTCCTGGCGATTTCGGGAAGAGTCTTTGACCAACGACATCGCCGAAAGGCTTAAGGAATTGACCTACCTTTACGGCAGAGAACCGGAAACGAGGGTCGGGGATCAGGGGGCAGGGGCCAGGGATTAGAGGACAGTGTTCAGGGTCAGTTAATAATTTTCTTCCCCGACCCCTGATCCCCGGTCCCTGCCTAAGCAATCCAAACAGTCTTTATATTGACGAATTCGCGAATGCCGAACGCGCTCAACTCGCGGCCGTAACCTGAATGTTTTACTCCGCCGAACGGCAAACGAGGATCGCTCGCAACCATTCCATTGATGAAGACTTGTCCTGAATCTATTTCATCGATGAATCTTGACTGCTCTGCAGGATCGTTTGTCCAGGCACTTGCCCCGAGCCCAAACGGCGAATCGTTTGCGATCCTGATCGCATCGTCAATATCTTTTGCCCGGAAGAGCATCGCCACCGGTCCAAAGACCTCTTCATAATAAATTGGCGAATTTCTGTCGATGTCGGCAAGCACAGTCGGTTGATAATAGTTCCCTGAACGATCTACTCTCTTTCCGCCGGTCAGAACTTTCGCTCCTGCCGCGGTTGCGCGTTTCACCTGGTCTTCTAAATCTTCCAGTATCTGTTTCGTGGCTAGTGGCCCGATCTCGGTATCCATCCGCATTGGATCGCCGATCTTCAGGTTACTCATGCCTTTCGAAAATCTATCAGCAAATTCGTTGTAGATCGCATCAGCGACGATAAAGCGTTTCGCTGCAATGCATGATTGTCCATTGTTAATAGTTCGAGCCTTGACTGCGATGGGCACGGTGGTCTCAAGATTCGTGCCAGGCATTATTATGAACGGGTCGCTGCCACCGAGCTCAAGAACTGTCTTCTTGATCTGTTTGCCGGCCTGGCTTCCTACGTTGCGGCCCGCGGGCTCGCTGCCGGTGAGAGTTGCAGCCGCTATCCGCAGATCATCGATTATTTTTGCGACTTTGTCCGAACCAATCAGCAGCGTCTGAAAAACGCCTTCAGCAAATCCGGCTCGTCGGAAAATCTCTTCGATAGCCAGCGCGCATTGCGGAACATTCGAAGAGTGCTTCAGTAATCCGGTATTTCCCGCCATCAACGCCGGGGCGGCAAAACGAAACACTTGCCAGAATGGAAAATTCCATGGCATTACCGCCAGAACCGGTCCTATGGGCTGATATTTTATAAAGCTCCGCGTTGCGTTAGTCGCGACCTTTTCATCAGCAAGAATAGCCTCAGCACTCTCTGCGTAATATCGACAGGCCCACGCCGATTTTGCGGCTTCTTCGATAGCTGCTTTCAGGGGCTTACCCATCTCCACGGTCATCACGCGACCGAACTCTTCTTTTTGCGACTCCAGGATTTCTGCCGCGCGAATCATCATCTTTGCGCGCTCGGCAAACGAGGTCCGCTTGTGAGCGCGAAACGCGTCCGACGACAGTTGAATCTTTTCTTCTATTTGTGATTCCGAAAGTTCTTCAAATGAACGAAGCGTTTCGCCGGTGGCGGGATTAATGCTGGCAATAGCCATGATCGACCTCCTTAAAATTAAAAGACAATTCTGCCTTTAAGTCTGGAGGCGATCAAGTGGGAGCGCAGACAGTTTAGCTGCGCCCCCGGAAAGCAGTTTTACTCGGTCGGTTTCTTCGGAGCAGCGTCGTTATTTGCAGGAGGACGCTGTTGCTGTGGACGCGGCAATCTGGCGAGAATCTTTGCTGCACGTCCCAGGTGGCAATCATTGCATGTTGCCGACTTCCCATCTTTAGTCAGTCCGCCGGAGAAATCCATGATCATAAAACGCGCGATTTCCTTGCGCGGCGTATCTTCACCAAAATCTCCCGTGTGGCAATAGTCGCATTTGACGTTGAGAGCCTTTGTGAAAGCCTGCATGGTCTCCATCAACTGGGCATGGTCCATGCCTTTCAAAGCTACCAATCCCTTCCGATCCTGACCCACAGCATGTTCAAACGGCCTAGTACGCAGAAATGAAATATCTGCCTGGTGGCAGTCCTTGCAACTGACGGCGCTGCCGTCCTTATGCTTCATACCGTTAACGTATTGCGTCAACATGAAACGCGCCACATTCTTTCTCGGGGTGTCCTGATCAAAAGGATTGATATGGCAGTAGTTACAACCTACGCCGAGTTCCTTTTCCCATTGATTCATTACCTCGCGAACCTGTTGATAGGTCATTCCTTTTAGAACCTGAATGTTTTTCAATTCCTGCGGCGGTCGCTGCTGTCCCTGACCCTGGGGTTGCTGCCCTTGCGCGTTTCCCTGCCCTGATTGCTGAGCCTGTTGCTGCTGCCGGGCTTCGATAACGATCGATATCGCCAGCAACAGCAAAGCGCCGATCAAAAGCAGTTTGACGAAATTAGACTTTTTCATGAAAGTTAATCTCCTGTGATTTCTGCCTGAACTTGCGATTAGTGAAGTGCGTCGATAATTTACTGTGAACTACCTGTTTCGGTCAATCCTAAGAGCCTGTTATTAACTTTTCCATATCAGATCAACGATTCGGCTAAGCATCAGAACAGCAAAGGCCAAGTAATGTAGTCCGGCCAAAGTTTGTGGCAACCGCT
>DASRDY010000028.1:0-1497 GCA_035652355.1 Blastocatellia bacterium | reverse complement strand
GTATTTTGCCTTTTCGCGCAGCAGGTAACAGTCTATGTATCTTCGAGCGCGGGCGACCGCATTACGCCCAAGCCTGCCATCCGTTTCGGTTCGGTAAAGAAGAGTGGTTCTCGAACCGCGATCCGAATCGATGAAAGCGCGCGCGATCAGACCATCATCGGCTTCGGCGCTTCGTTCCTCGAAGCGGGAATGATTTGCATCAATAGTCTGGACCACCAAGAGCAAGAAGAGCTTTTTCGCGCGATCTTCGACCCGAAAACGGGCGCCGGTTTTTCGGCGATGAAGACTGTCAACGGAGCGACCGACTTCATGTCGGCTGGGCCTTTCTTCACCTACGACGATACGCCTGGCGATGTCGAGCTTCGCCACTTTAGTATTCAGCGCGACTTGGGGCCCAACGGCCTGATTCCGTACATCAAGCGGGCGCAGCATCACGGCAAGTTCGTGCTGCAGGCACCCATGGATTACCCGCCAGATTGGATGTTATACAACGTTAATACGAACCAGGATGTAAATCCGAAATACTATGACACACTGGCCCGATTCTATCTGGCTTACTTAAAGGCCTATCAGAAAAACGGAATCTTCATTGATTACTTGAGCCTGTTCAATGAACCTGGGGCTTACACCAACATCTCGTATCCGGAAATCCGAGATCTTCTGAAAAATCACGTAGGACCGTTGTTTGCGAAGTCGGGGATTAAAACAAAGCTTCAAGTCAGCGAGAACCCCACACGCGCTGGAGCGCGGAAATACTATCCCGTGGTGCTCGACGATCCCGAGGCGCGCAAATATGTCGCGACACTGCCGTATCACGGCTATGACTTTACCCAATTACGAAAATCTCCCACCAAAGCAAACGGATATACGTTCAGCGAATTCAAAAATATCAGCGAGCTTCACAAGATGTATCCGGATCTGCCCCTCTGGATGACGGAGGTCTGCTTCTGGAACCGGGGAACGCCCTGGGCGAAACCGCTCCCACGCGCCCAGTTCAGTGATGGCGATTTCTGGGGTCACCAGATCATGGCCGACTTGAAAGCTGGCGCTTCCGGTTGGACTTATTGGAACATGATTCTGGATCAGCAAGGCGGCCCAGAACTAATCTCGCCGATTCATCACGACGGCGTCGATAATAAGCAACAGCCGTTGATTATCGTTAATCGGAATACAAAGCGAGTAATTTACACTGGCGGCTTTTACTATCTCGCGCATTTCAGTAAATTCATTCGCCCCGGATTCGTCCGCATCGAAGCTACCTGTGCCTCTGATAGCCTCGACTGTGTGGCGTTTCAAGCGCCTGATAAGAAGATCGCGGTTGAAGTGATCAACAGTTCCTCAACTCCTCAAGACATTCTGCTGAACTGGCAAGGGAAATCGGCTTCCACGTCACTTCCGGCCACCTCGATTACGACGTTACTGTGGAAGCAGTAGGTCTGGTGAGCGCCTGTTATTGAAATACCTGCTCTTCTTTGCCGCTACTTTACCCCCTGCACG
>DASRDY010000027.1:0-1435 GCA_035652355.1 Blastocatellia bacterium | reverse complement strand
TGGATGTTGATTTCATTGTTCAGAGCGGCCATATCGCCGTTCAATTGCGAAATTTCGCTGCTTTTCGGGATAAAGACGAACCAGAGAAAAGCGCCCGAAATAATAACGATAATGAGGAAAAGCGAAACAAACTTCTGAGTGTTCGTTAAGCCTTTCAGCCTTTCCAAGTTAATCGCCATAACGTCGGAGCTCTCCTAAAGTAAATATCAGGCGACAATCGCCCACTTTAATTTAAAGGTATAAATGGAGATCGCCCCCTCCATGCTCTGTCGAGATTCCAAAATCTGAACATCCTTAAAAAGGGTCGACCTCTTTAAGTTGTTGATGAAATCGACGATCTCTCCATTTGTCGTGGCCTTTCCCTCCAGATCGACCGTCCCGCCCTGCTCGACCATGCCGACGAGCCAGACTCTCTCGGGAAGGCTCCTGCTGACCTCATCCAGAAGGAAAACCGGAATGGATTGATTCTTACGGAGTTGTTGAATGATCTTGATTTTGTCTTCTACGACCTTTTTATCCCGCTCATAGTTTTCGACCTCTTTCACCTTCGCCTTCAGCACTCCCAATTCGGTCGTCAGCTTCGCTTTGTCCGCCTGAAGGCGGTCCACTTTTTCATTCAGCAGAATCCAGACATATCCCCAGATGAGCAGGACCACGGAGAGGACGACGGATGCCAGGATCAATTGAGATTGGATTTCGATTTTCTTCCGCGTCTTTTTTGCTTTTTGAGACGAAAGTAGATTAATCTTAATCATCGGTCACCCAATCTTCTGATGGCCAACCCGACCCCGACGGCCGCCTGAGGAGCCATCTCATGAATGAAGTCGAGATCGAACAGCTTTTGTGAAACTTCCACCTTGCCGAACGGGTTCGCCACGTCCACGGGAACACCCGATTTATCCGAAAGGTGTGCGACGAGATTCGGAACTTTCGAGGCGCCGCCGCTGATAATGATCCGATCGATGTTCTCATTGGTCGAGGTGGTTTTGAAATAATCAAAGGACCGAATCACCTCGGAAGCGATCTCGACGTTGAGATTGTTGATCAGATTCAGCAACGCTTCCGGGTCGATTCCTTCGACCTGCTCGGTCCGTTTCGCCCGCTCCGCCTGCTCGTAACTGACATTGAATTCTCTCTGGATCATCTCGTTGTATCGGTTCCCTCCGATCGAGATATCGCGCGTGAAGGTGAACGTTCCTCCCTTTAAAATATTGATGTTCATGACGCTCGCGCCGATGTTGACGAGGGCCACGATCTCCCCTTCTCTCACGTCGTAATTGACACCGAACATATTTTCCAACGTAAACGCGTCGACGTCCACGACCACCGGATTCAGGCCCGCTTCCGTCACCAGGGTCGTGTATTCCGTCAATTTATCTTTTTTGACCGCGACCAAAATAACTCCCATCTGGTCTTTTCCGTCCTGCGCATCGGC
>DASRDY010000026.1:0-3453 GCA_035652355.1 Blastocatellia bacterium | reverse complement strand
GCATCTGGTGTCCGCTCTACCTGCATCTCGAACAAACGATTCAAGGCAACGAAGCGCGACTCGCTTCCGGTGTCGTTCCACTCCTGCAGCAGTTGATGCTGCTCTGCCTCAGACAACAGCTTAATTTCGTTTAGTCGCTGTTTGGGATTGCTCACCACCTCCTGCAGCAAAACTAGCCAGTGACCTTCTATACGAGCGATGGTCGAGCTGTCGAAAATATCCGTGTTGTATTCCAGGCTTCCAGTCAGTCCGTCAGATTGTTCAATAGTCAATGTCCAATCGCGCTTTGATGTACCGTTGTGAGTTTCAAGCAATCTAACAGATAGGTCTGATACTGTCAGTGCTCGCATTGGACTCTGCTGGAAACTGAACATCACCTGTGAAAGAGTGGGGTGACTAAGGCTTCGGTTCGGCTGGAGGTCTTCGATCAATTTCTCGAAAGGCATGTCCTGATGCTCAAGGGCATCAAACGTCACCTGTCGCACTCTATCAAGCAGCTCTCGAAATGACTGGTTACCCTCTGCCTTTACTCGCGCAACCAATGTATTGACAAAAAACCCGATCAGCCCTTCAAGTTCACTGCTTCGGCGGTTCGCTACAGGAAAACTGACGATCAAGTCACTTTGGCCGGTATAGCGATGGAGCAACACGAAAAAGGCCGCAAGCAATGTGGTGAAAAGAGTCACCGATTCGTGCTGTGAAAATTCCGCGAGTCCTTTTGCCAGCAAACTCGGCAAAACTATCCGCCGCTGAGCGCCATTATAACCTTGGGACTGTGGTCGCGGACGATCCGTCGGGACCTCAAGCAGGGGCAAATCGCCGCTGAGCTGATTTCGCCAATAACTTCTAACTTTTTCCAGCGCCTCTCCCTGCAACTGTTGCCGCTGCCAGGAGGCCACATCAGCATATTGGATACGAAGCGGCGCCAGCCCTGAACAGAGTCCGGTCGAAAATGCTTCGTAGATTGCAGTCAGTTCCTGGATCAGCACCTTCGCAGACCAACCGTCTGAGATAATATGGTGCATCACGAGAGACATCACGTGCTGTCGTTCGCCTAGTCGCAGCACGTTGATTCGAAGGAGTGGAGCGAAATGCAAGTCGAATGGACGTCGCGCCCCCTCTTCCACCATTTCTTTGACTGCGACCTTATGGAAGTCTGCGGGCAGTCCGCTAATGTCCACTACAGAAATCGTGATTGGCGCGAATGGAACTATCGACTGCAATGGCCGGCCGTCAATAGCGTTAAAGAACGTTCGCAGAGACTCGTGCCGTCTCAAAACTTCGCCAACACTCTGCTCAAGGACGGCGATTTTCAACGGTCCGGATAGATGAATAGCCTCGTAGATGTTGTAGTCGGGTGAATTGGGTGTCAGTTGATTCAGGAACCATAGCCGTTCCTGTGCGAACGAAAGTGGCAAAGCCTGGTCGCGATGCACCGGTTGTATAGATGGCCCCGGCTCGGACTGGCTACCGTTTTGCAGCCCTTGACGCTTGCTTAACGCAAGCTCGAGGAGCTTTCGCTTAGTAGGAGAAAGGGCATTGACCTGTTCAAAGAAACTCATCAACTGTTCCTTCTCGTGCTTATCATTGACACATAGGAATCATAACTGCGGGTACGTCGCTGGCGTGAAGACCAGCGTATCGATAAATCTAACGTTATTTACGTTGCAGCAGTTTTTTTCAGAGTGAACTGATATGCGTCCACTATATCGCCAACTGTGCGCATACTTGTGATGGCAACATCGTTAGAAAACGGATCGAAATTGAGTCTAATTTCGAGCATTGCCACAAGTTGTGCTAGATCCAACGATTCAAAGCCGAGATCAGCAATAAGGCGCTGGTCGTTTTTGATCTCGGGAGTGGTTAATCTCTTCTGCTCGACGATTTGGCGAACGACTTCGTGAACAGTCTTCTCCACATTCGCGCTCTGTACGCGTTCTTCGGTATTCATAAGCAATCCTTTTGAGATAATAAGTCTGCTGATTGGAGAACCAGTCCGAATCCGAAAGCGATCACTGCGAACAATAATGAGAGATTAATCGCTGCGTATCGTGCAAGAGGCTCTGCTCGGAAGATGGCACCGCCAGCAGCTTCGTGACTTTTGAAACGGCCAGGAGCGAGTTGGTTCGTCGATGATAAACCTCAATCATGAACGTCAGCAATCCGGCTGGTATAATTTCTGATGACAATCCATGAAAATCAGCCGCACAAGAATTCAATTGTGCGGTGATCCCGGTTTGAATTGTGTCATCCGGTTCAGGCGTGCCAAAATAGTAGGTTTCGCGCTCTATAACTGTACGGCAATCCATTAGCCGCGTCGGAAACGGCGGCCACGCTTCTTCTGTCAAAAAGACGCGTTCTGCGTGATCCATTATTTCCACAAACTTTGCAAATAACATGGTGTGACTGACATAAATGCGATCCTGACCGGCTGCGGCATCTCTGCCAGGTTCAACTTTATAAACAACAGGTCTACACGATGGCACGTTACCGCGAAACTGCATTTCCGCTGTACCTTGACTGCGAAGCTTGCGGAACTTATCCATAGCCGTCGGCGCTGTCGTTAATTTTGGCAAGTGATCGATCAGACCTGCTTTGGGTATTGAGACCTGGGGTTCTCGTCCGATGCGATCCACAATAAACATAGAACTACCTCGCATTGACGGAAAGCTGTTGCTATCCCAGGATTGCGGATCATCGCTGATTTCACCGGCATCTCCCAGGATATATCGCGACTCCATCAACATTCCCCCAAATACCTGAACATCGGCGCCTATGGAATATGTCTGCCATGCACTATACCGCTCAAGCGGCCGGCCAGGCGGCACCGTGAGATGAGTCATATAATATCCCGGATATAGCACCTCGCCGTTTTTATCAACGATTGCCTGCGGAGGACGCTGCTTGCCAACAGACAAGCGGTGAAAAAGGGCGTTGGTAAACAGTGTTATCAAGGCATATTCGTTTAGACAACCCAGTCCCACGTGACTAAGAGTGAGCTCAACATTTTCTATCAACAGGTCAACCCTCCATCAACCACCAATGTCTGTCCCGTGATGAATCCGGCGGCTGGTGACATCAGGAAACGAATTACGCCGATAATATCTTCCGCTTTGGCGAGTCGCCCGAGAGGCGTGCGCCGAACTATTGTGTTTAGCTGATCCGGTGTCAGTCCTTGAACCATGATGCTTTCAAAATATCCAGGCGCGATTGAATTGACACGAATTCCGCGAGGACCAAGTTCCCTTGCCAGGCTGCGCGTGAAACCATCGAGCGCTGCCTTAGTCGCACTGTAAACAGAGACTCCTGCGTAGCCCCTGATGGCATCGATTGAAGATATGCTGATTATGCTACCAGAATGTTGCTGAAGCATTACCTTGGAACAGATCTGCGAAAGGTAGATGGCGCTTTCCAGGTTAAGTGTAACCACCTTGTGGATGTCCTCATAACGCG
>DASRDY010000025.1:0-11146 GCA_035652355.1 Blastocatellia bacterium | reverse complement strand
CGTGAAATGCGAATGGAAGCGTGCGCGTGATCTGCACCTGCTTTCCATCTTTCATGCTCATCTGAAAAGTCTGCGGAAACAGAAAAGGCGATTCAAACAGAGCGCGCATTCTCCATCGCTCGTCGGAAGCAAACAAATACTGTTTATTTTTCTGATAGAATTCGGTGATCTCTTCGTTGTCAATCCTGGCGATAACGTCGCCGGGTTTGACAGATTCTATAGAGCTTTCGGTAATCACCCATTCGTTATCTATCGGGTGAGCATAAAATCCCAGTTGCTGGCCGCGATCTTTCCGCAACCACCAGTCGCCGAACCATGTATGTCCGTTGCCAAGCTTTGCTATAAAGGCCATGGTGGCAAGATCAAAATCTTTACGACTGTCTGAGACGAGGATCGCTTTCAGATAGAGTTTGTACTCGTTATCAAGGTTAAGGCCCGGATCGTCCTTAAAATCTGCGAAGTAAATATTAATGTCCGAATAGATCTGTGTGGCCATAAAGACTCTGTCCTGTGAGGATAATTGCTCATCGGCCGGGATCGCGCCAAAGATAGCCTGCACAGTTAGCAGAATTGTTAATAGTGAAATGGGGATTCGCTTAATCATCGTTTATGGAAATCCTTTCAGAAGAGATCAGGCCTGATCAAACAGAGTGAGTGTCCGTTTCTCAGCCGAGGTTTCAGATCCAAGGCGAATCCAAAATGATGAGGAAACTCTATGCGGCCGCCGCAAGAACGATTAATTGAAAATGCGATGCAGATATACCGGCTATATCAAGAGCCGCAAAGGCTGGCCTTAAACGTAGACTCTTGCTTTTTCGGCCGAATGGGCGCTATTTGATAGTTTATCGTCCAACCAAAGACCCAATCGACATAGCCAAAGTGTCCCATACAGCCAGAGACATTCCTGCAATGCTTAAAGAAGAAAAATGATAGTGGATAGGTCACGCCTTACTCCTGGCCTGCTCAGCAGCCAACGCATAGACCTGATCGCTTATCTCAGCCGGGAAACACAACCGACGAATCTTATAGCTGCGCATACCGCGCACGACGTGCGATACTTCCGTTATTTCCTGAACTGTCGGAGCGAAACCTGCGGATTCGATATAAATTCGGGCCTTGGGCTCTGCCGCTTCCGGAGTGTAATAGTAGCCGTAATACGGAACGTCGGAAGCGCTGTCTTCCACCAGATAGTAACGCGGATCGAAACCTGAGTTCTCGACAATACGTGTCACATCTTCGGTAAAGGCTGCGCGGTCACCATCTGCAAGCTCAAGATCTATTGTTTTAAACAGACGTCGATTTATGAAGCGTTCGCACAGATCGCTGAGGATTTTATCGCTGGAATGTCGCCATCGTTTTATCTGGAACATCAAATCATGATCGTCGAAATCCAGATACTCTGAAACGTTGACCGGGTCATGACGAAGGATCTTTCCAATCAACGGACTGGCCGGTTGGATGTCCAGCAGCCCTCCTTTCAGCAGCTCCAAAGCACGATCCAGAATGGCGATAAGAACGGCTTCGGCCGACCGCAGCGAGCCGTGGAAGTAGACCTGACGAAACATATAATATCTGGCTTGCAGATACTCTTCGACAGCATAAAGACCTTTGTGCGAGACGTATATTCGTTGTTTGTCGTCAATCTCGAGCGCGTGCAGAATCCACTCCAGGTCATAGATTCCATATTTCGCGCCCGTCATCAAACTGTCGCGCAACAGATAATCCATTCGGTCGCAGTCAAGCTGACTGGATACCAGTTGAGTCACGTATGTTGGCTGGTATTCGTGGTTGATTACCTGCACGATCTGGTCGGGAAGGTCTGGATCGAAAGCGCGCAACCGCTGATTAACTTCTGAATTTGTGTCTAAAACGATTTGGCGTGTCCAAACCTCGTGATGAATCCCTAAAATCTTTTCTATAACGTGAGAAAAAGGTCCGTGACCAATATCGTGAAGAAGAGCTGCGGCGCGCGCGACGACTCTCGCCGAAAATGGAATGTCATATCTTGCGCCAAGCATATTCAGCGTTCGCGTCATCAGGTGCATTACGCCCAGCGAGTGAGTAAACCGACTGTGCTCCGCTCCCTGATAAGTGTATAGCGCAAGTCCAAGTTGTTTGATCCTGCGCAAACGTTGAAACTCCGTGGAATCAATGAGGGAGATAATCAGGGCATCGTCCAGTTTCGCGTCATCCAGCGAAATGATGTTGTGCACGGGATCACGGTATCTGCGCTCAGCCAATTGAGTAGAACTCCTTTACTGCTCTCGCGAAGAACGATGCTTTATTAAATACCTATTATATCTTACTCGTGGCGCATTCGTCTCGATTGCGCCCCGTCGCGAAATGAACTCGTCATAGATAACCAGCGCAATCGAGACCATCGCTACAACCTACAACATCGACAAAAGACCAGTCAGCAATGCGGCCCGACGTGGAATATCATCAATTACGATATGCTCGTGTTTTGCGTGTGCGCCGTTACCATCGACGCCCAAACCGTCAAGAGTTGGAATCCCAAGGGCCGCTGTGAAATTCCCATCGCTGCCACCGCCGACTGACCCTTCCCTCAACTCAAAGCCCAATCCGGCCGCAACCTGTTTCGCTTTTTCAAAGAGCGAAATCACATCGGCAGTTCTTTCCAGCGGCGGTCGACTGAGCCCGCTGATAACTTCGATGGTGCCGCCTTTTACAACGGGTCGCAATTGCTTGATTCGTTCTGTTATTTCTTGCGCCTGAAGGCGTGTGCGGTAGCGAACGTCGACTTCGGCGACCGCTTCTGCGGCTACCACGTTCGAATATGTACCGCCGTTCACAACTCCGACGTTTACGCTTATTCCAGCAGCCAGATCGTTCATCTTGTGAAGTTCCAGTATCTGATGAGCCATCTCTGCAATAGCGCTGACGCCCTTTTCAGGATCAAGTCCCGCGTGCGACGGAACCCCATGAGTTTTTATTTGGAATGAAGAGATGCCTTTTCGCTCTGTCTTCAAAACACCACCTGGCAGCGGTGGCTCAAGAACGAGAACCCCTGAGCAGTTTCTAGCCTCTGCTTCGATCAGAGTCCGAGAGGTTATGCCGCCGCTTTCTTCATCGCAGGAGAGAAAAACGACAGTCGGATGACTTAGTTTGATGCTGAAATCCTTTATTGCTCTGATTACCTCCAGCATCAAAACCGTGCCGCTTTTCATATCAAAGATGCCTGGACCGAAAGCTTTACCATCTTCGACGCGAAACGGATATTCAGCGAACGTCCCGGTCGGCCAAACCGTATCCACGTGCCCAAGCAACATTATTGGTCCCGCAGAAGCGGGAGCATCCAGATTGGCTCTCGCCACAAGGTGAGCGCCGTGCTCCGTCGGGTACAGCCGCACTGTTGCGCCAATAGATTCGTACTGCTCTGCAAAATACGAGGTTATTCTGGTTGTACCTTCGGGCTTCGTAGTAGGCGATTCAATCTCGACTAGCGAGCGAATGTCATCCAGAATTGATCCCTGTCGCGACCTGAAATGGCTCAACAGATCGATCACATGCGGCTCCTTTTGCAAAATATGTTTTCAAATATAATGCTCATTTAATGAAAAGCAATCACAGGAAACTGGATTTCGAGTTATAGAATAAAAACGATTTTATCTCTCTTTATATGAAAACTGCTCTTAAATTAAATGTCCCTGCGGATTTTCATCTGCGAAATACAATTATGAGTCACGGCTGGTGCGAGCTTCCGCCGTTTCACACAGATCACGAGGCGAATGTGCTCCGGCGTGTGTTGACCTTACCATCAGGCAAGGTAGTTCTGGTATCGATCTCTGATGCTGAAGGTTCGCTTGCGCTTGACGTCGAACACAGGCAGAAACTTTCGTCCAAAGACGAGGCCGATATTAAACACCAGACAAGCGATTGTCTGCGGCTTAATGAAAATTACCAAACCTTCTACACGGTTATTGGAAAGCACAAACAGTTTGCCTGGGTGGCAGAGATTCGCGCCGGTCGTTTGCTGCGCAGTCCCAGTGTGTTTGAGGACCTGGTGAAAATGCTCTGCACGACCAACTGCAATTGGGGGGCAACCGAGAAGATGGTGGGATCGCTGGTGCGGCTGTGTGGAACTCACTTTAGAGACGATTACTATGCGTTTCCGACGCCAAAGCAGCTTTTGGGGCTGTCAGAGAAATTCTTTCGCGAAGAAATTCGGTTGGGTTATCGCGCACCATATTTGATTGAGATGGTCGAATCGATCAATAACGGCCAACTGGATGTTGAAAGCTGGAAGCATTCCAATCTCCCAACGCCCGAACTATACAAAGAGCTTCGAAAAGTTAAAGGCATTGGCGATTATGCGGCCGGCAATATTTTGAAATTGCTCGGTCGCTATGATTATCTCGCGATAGACAGTTGGTGTCGAATGAAGTTCTCAAAGCTGCGAAAGCGTGGCAAGCCCGTCGATGATGAAATGATCGCCGCATACTACGCCAAGTATAAAGAATGGCAAGGATTGTTTATGTGGATGGACGTGACAAAAGACTGGTATGAAAAAGGTCGTCCGTCGCAGTCTTAGCTCTGCTGTTCCCAGAACCTGCTTAATTTAAATCTTTCAGTCGGAACAGATGATGATCCGGTAGTTATTAACTCAGTCAACGAGCGCCCGATCAGCGGGGCAAATTTGAAACCGTGTCCTGAAAACCCAGTGGCGACCCAGCAATTAGCCCATTCGGGATGGCGGTCAATAATGAAATCTTCGTCTGGCGTCAGGTTGTAAAAGCAGATGCGAGTCTCCGTCGTTTCTGCTCTTTCGAGAGCCGGAATCGTTCTTCCCAAAAACTCACGGCAGTTTTGAATAAACGAATCGCTCACCGTTCCCATCGGCAATCCCTGACCCGCGTCCGCAGTGGGAACGTGGTTCGCAATTTTGACATTTCCATCGAATGCTGGCAGCAGGTAATACCCGGAATCAAAGTCGATGAAGACCGGAAATGTTCCAGGCGAAAAATTCTTATCCGGCTGCTTTAGATAGACTACTTCTTGTCTGGTAACTTTTAAAAGACCAGCCAGGATCGGCAACAATACGCGAGTCCACGCTCCCGTTGTTATAAGCACAAATTCGCTCTCTATTCGTTCACCGCTCTCGGTGACGACGGCTTCGGTTAAATCACCTTTTGTTTCAAAGCCAATGACTTCAGTGTCCTCTTGAATTTCTACTCCGGCGTCGCCTGCAAGTTTCAGATAAGCCGCGGTAGCGCGTTCCGACAAAAGCATCCTTGCGCCGGGCTCGTAAATCGCATAAGCAAAGTCATTCAATTTGAGTTGAGGATAATGGCGGCTGGCTTCATCGGGCGACCATCGTTCTGCGGCCACTCCGCAGCGTAGCAGCGCATCGTAGCTCCTGCTTTCAAGAGAATCTTCACTATGACTGGCAAGCAACAGTCCAGCTGGCAACGCTATCTCTTCCCCGCTCTCTTTCTCAAGGTCGAGCCACAGCGGCAACGATTCTCCCGCCAGTTGAACGTATAGATCGTCAGGATAAGCCTGCCGGAAAACCTTTACCTTGTCGGTGGAAGCGGCTCGCGGACTGGGTGAAGAGTCTCGTTCGATCAAGCAGACTTTCTTTCCACCTTTAGCCAGATAATAGGCCGCCGCGGCGCCAATGACCCCGCCGCCAACTATTGCAACGTCATAGCTCATACTCATCTCACGCTTTGCAGTTATAAAAACAAATTAAGTAACCGGTTTTTCAGTTCGACGCAAGCGAGATTGGGGCACGGCAGATGTGGTATCATTCGGATTTCAAATTTACGTCCTTATAATGCGGAGGTAACCGTGCGAATTGCTGAGATTCAAAAATCGTTGCGCGAGCAAAACCTTGATGGCTGGCTGTTTTATAGTTTTCGCGGCTCTGATCCGCTGGCGCTGAGGATTTTGCAACTTCAGAAACCGGGAATAGCGACCCGCCGATGGTTCTATTTCATCCCGGCCGAAGGCGAGCCGACAAAGATTGTCCATTCCATCGAGCGAGACAAGCTGGACGAGCTTCCGGGCAAAAAGATCGTCTATTTACTGTGGAACAATCTTCACGAGAGCATTCGTGAAACCATTGCCGGCCACAAACGAATCGCAATGCAATATTCGCCGAACAATGCTATCCCGTATATCTCTCGCGTTGATGCAGGAACAATTGAATTGATTAAATCGTTCGGTGCGGAAATTGTCTCGTCTGGAGATTTGGTAGCGCAATTCGAATCGGTTTGGTCACCTGAACAATTCGAAATGAACAAATATTCCACGATCAAAATGCGCGAAATTCTTGATGAGACCTTTGCCGAGATCGCGCGTCGAATTCGCAACGATGGGAAAACGGACGAATACGCCATTCAGTCGTTTATGGTCGGATTGTACGAGCGCGACGGCCTGGATTGTGACAACGATCCTCCGATTGTGGCTGTAAACGCCAATGCCGCAAATCCGCATTACCAGCCGAACAAAGATCGGTTCTCTCCGATGAACAAAGGTGATTTTGTCTTGATCGATATGTGGGCAAAAAAGAAAGAGCCGAAATCAACTTACACTGACATAACCTGGACCGGCTTCATCGGTGAATCAGTTCCCGACAAATATACAAAGATATTCAACGTTGTGCGCGACGGACGCGATGCCGCTATCAAATTCGTGCAGGACAATATTCGAGCGGGTAATACTATCTATGGCTGGCAAGTTGACGACGCCGCTCGCAACTCGATCACGAAAGCTGGCTATGGAGACAAGTTCATTCATCGCACTGGCCATTCCATCGGTGAAGAAGTCCACGGAAATGGCGCTCATATGGACAACATCGAAACGCACGACGAGCGACGAATCATTCCGAACACCAGCTTTTCAATCGAGCCCGGGGTTTATTTGGAGGGCGATTTCGGGGTGCGTTCAGAGATCGATATGTATGTGACAGAGAGTGACGCTTTTGTGTTAGGTCCGCCTCCCCAGACTGAAGTGGTAGCGATTTTGAAACAATTCTAATTAATGAACGGTTTGCATAAGCAGCGCACAACCGTTGTGATATGGAGAAATTTATAGATCTCCTGAATAACAATTGGGGAGCACTGAGTCCTCTACAGCAACTTGATTTAACTCGAAGATTTTACTCGCTGTTAGTCGATCGCGGGTTCAACCATTGGATTTACGGCGATCCAATCCCTTTAGTCGGACAATACGTTTTGCTTGGAATAACCAATTATTCCAGAGATGACATGATGTTGCTTGACGCACTGAGCGATAAGTTGGACGAGACATCTCATCTGCGGGATCGAATAGGTGTTTTCTGCGCTTTAGAATATTTGACCGTAGAGGATCGGGAAAAATGCCTGCCAGGTTTATCCCGATTCGGGAATCCGCGTGTAGGCATTTGGCAAGATGGTGAGCTGATCAATCAAGCTGTCGACACGGAGGCTCGACGATTAATCATAGATCTTTTCGGACTCAACACTCTCTTCCCATGACCGGATTAGTGCCAGCTTGTTCACCACCTTAAGCTGTTGTCGCTCCACCACAAAGGTTGAGCGCTTGTCCTGTCATACTCTTCGCGGCATCTGACGAGATGTAGAGTGCCAAGTCTGCAACTTCTTCGGGATCTAGAAACCTTCCCAGCGGCACGCGAGACAATGCGTCCTTCTTGAAATCTTCAGGCGAAACTCCAATATGCGAAGATATTTCCATGATTCCTTCGGTCGCCATTTCTGTATCTACCCAGCCAGGACAAATCGCGTTTGCCGTAATACCGCGTGGCGCAAGCTCCTGAGCCAGCGCCCGAGTGAACCCGATCACCCCGTGTTTTGATGTGCAGTAAGCCGTATATCCGGGCACGCCGAACTTTCCCAGTACCGAGGAGATATTGATCACGCGGCCGCCATTGTGATCCTTCATCTCGCGTAGCGCTCGTTTTGTGACCAGATACATTCCCGTCAGGTTGGTATTAATGATGTCGACCCACCTTGTATCGTCAGGGTTGTCGAGCGGATTCATTCCCGAAGCGCCGGAATTGTTGACCAGAATGTCGATGCCGCCGAGCTTCTTGACGATCTCTGAAATGGTTTTATCGACTTCGCCTGCATCGCGAATGTCACAGGTTAATGGTAGAATTTTATAACCTTTCAAGCCAAGTGACTGAGCCGTCTCAGTGAGATTTTTCAATGAACGCGAGCATATCGCAACCGATGCTCCTTCTTTAACAAACCGCTCCGCAATGGCGCGACCGATTCCGCGGCCTCCTCCGGTAACAACGGCGACTTTGTTCTTTAAAATCATTCTCTGATAATCGCCGTAATCGATCTCGTGGTCAACTTGATTTCACAGCCGATTTACTATGTTGTAAACTTGCGCCGCAAAACTATGGCTTCTCCAATTTGAGGTGATCTGTGAAACGTACGCCCGCATCGATAGCTATTCATGGCGGCGAAGAAGAACCGCACGCGTTGCGATCCGTAGCCGCACCGATATTTCAAACTTCGACCTTCGGATTCGAGAATTTCGCCGATATTCGCGCATACGCAAAAGGCGAGCGCCGGGCGTACTTTTATTCGCGCTATGGCAATCCTACCAGCGATGCGGCTGCTGCAAAGATAGCAGAATTGGAAAGCGGCGAAGCGGGATTGGTTGCATCGTCCGGTTCATCGGCTGTTTATGCTTCGCTCATCACCTTGCTGAAGCAAGGTGATGAGATTTTGTCGAGCGAAACCATTTATGGCGGCACAATTGTCATCTTTAAAATGCTGGAGCGATTTGGCATTAAAACCCGTTTGATCAATCCTGATCATCTTGAAGACGCCGCGCAGTTAATCACGGATCGAACAAAGCTCTTCTGGTTTGAAACCCCGACAAATCCGACAAACAAGATTGTTGATATCAGCCGAGTCGTCGATTTCGCTAAACGACATAATCTGGTAACAATCGCAGATAACAGCATGGCGTCGCCAATCAATCAAAGGCCAATTGAACACGGAATTGACGTGGTCGTTCACAGCGCCACCAAATACCTGGGCGGACACAGCGATCTTACTGCGGGAGCAATCGTCGGTCGCAAAGATTACATTGATCAGGCAAGGCTTGCGCTCCGTGGGTTTGGTGGGATGCTGGATGCGCAAATCGCGTTTCTGCTTTTGCGCGGTATCAAGACCCTTGATGTTCGTATGCAACGGATCAATGCGAATGCTCAAGCAATTGCCGAGCGGTTTTCAGATCATCCGAAAGTCGAGCGAGTCTACTATCCCGGTTTGAAGGATTTCCCGAATCATGAACTTGCTGCCCGTCAGATGAGCGGTTTTGGCGGAATCATCTCAATGGATCTTAAAGGCGGCGAGCCGGCAGTAGAGCGTTTCTTCGATAGTCTGAAATTGATCAAACTGGCCACAAGTTTTGGCGGTGTGGAAACGCTTATCACGTACCCGCTCTACACAACAAACGCCAGCAACACAAAGGAAGAGAGGGATGCGATCGGTGTTTCAGACAAAACCATCAGGTTTGCTGTCGGCATTGAGAGCGCCGATGATTTGATCGCCGATATTGAACAGGCGCTAAAATGACCTAAAGGCGCAGACGCTTAGCCTGCGCCTTACTCTCAATAATTATTTTCCTGTCTGCGCTTTCGCGTCTGCCGGAAGCGACTTCTTTGAAAAATACCAGTCAGTGACTTCAAGATCCTTGCTGGCGAGCCTTTTTTCCAGATCCGCCTGTGTTTGTGGCGGTCCGACGATCACCTTTTCACCCGGTTTCCAATTGGCAGGCGTCGAAACGGTATTCTTATCCGACGTTTGCAAGGCATCGATCAATCGCACAATTTCATCAATGTTGCGGCCGGCGCTCATCGGATAATAAATCAACGCGCGAATGATCTGCTTGTCGTCGATTACAAATACAGCTCGCACTGTTGCGGTTTCACTTGCCGCTGGATGAATCAAGCCGTACTTTTGAGCTACTTTGGTGTCCAGATCGGCAATGATCGGGAAATTAATTTTGGTGCCAAAATTCTTTTCAATACTTTGTCCCCAGGCTAAATGGGAAAAAACGCTGTCAATCGAAAGCCCCAATAGCTGCACATTTCGCTGGGCGAATTCGTCAGACCTGCGAGCAAATTCGGAAATCTCTGTCGAGCAAACGGGCGTAAAGTCGGCAGGATGCGAAAACAGCAGCACCCACTTGCCTTTCAGGTCAGAAAGTTTGATCGGTCCATGCGTCGTTTTTGCCTCAAAGTCCGGCGCCGGTTCGTTAATTCTGGGAATCTGGTTGGTTGTGGTTGGTGAAGGCGAACTCATATCGGTTACTCCTTAGGGTTTTAATCTCACTAGCGAAATTACGGATTTTAATTGCCACGTGAATTATTGTCGTTTATATGAGTTTGTCAAACAGATTATTTATATATAACCGCAATTCCAAAGAAAATGAACTATTTACCGTTCTTAGCAAAGAGCTTCGACCACTTTATTAAGCGATTTATTCCGAACTGGCGACAGGATTTTGCGAGTTATCACGTCGACGTTTTGTTCTTCAATCGGACGTAATTTTCCTGGAAGATTCAGATCCTGAAGCCGAACACCAAACCGGACTACGTGCACAAATTCGTGAGTCATCACGTAAAGCAACAGAGCTTTGAAATCAAGTTGCTCGACTGCTGATTTCAGGGCGTTCAGAATTCGATGATCCTGAAGACAGATGCGGTACAGGTCGCCCTGATCGATAACATCGCCATTGATGCGGCGCGTATATTCGTAACAGAGAACGTGAGCCAGAGCATCATCGACTATTTCATCCGGACGAAGCTCTGCAAGCGTCCGAACCTCACTGCGCAGGCGAGCCCATTCGCGTGGCGCGAGAGCGTAATAGCTGCCGACGAGATCGCGAGCTTCGAGTGAAGCCGATTCTACTGTGGCGAGTTGTGCGTCGGTAAACGATTCCATGCGCATTCTTCCATCGCGGAAATCGAAAATCGTAGAGCAAATAATAGGACGCTGACGTTGAGCCAGTCAAGATTGCGAATTGACTCATCAAAAATCTAATTGAAATGCTTTCGTTGACTCACGAAAGAAATCTAAACGAAATTTAAGCAGTTCTTCCGATGCCAAGCGTGGATCAGGAGGAACAAATGAGGTTGACGATGAAAGAGCGACAGTCA
>DASRDY010000024.1:0-65341 GCA_035652355.1 Blastocatellia bacterium | reverse complement strand
TGACTGTCGCTCTTTCATCGTCAACCTCATTTGTTCCTCCTGATCCACGCTTGGCATCGGAAGAACTGCTTAAATTTCGTTTAGATTTCTTTCGTGAGTCAACGAAAGCATTTCAATTAGATTTTTGATGAGTCAATTCGCGTGCTTGACACATCCGCAAGCGCCAGCTTAATATCCATTGCATCCGGCAATTTTATAATGTGCTCTATTGTCTGTGCCGTGTTTGCAGCAGCTTTACGCAGTTATTGACGAAGTCTTGAGTCTTCTATCTTAAAGTATCAATTAAAGGGTAAACCACAAAACCTGATGGACAGTGCCGGCCAAGTGTTCTCCTTTTGTTAATCAAACACTTTGCTCTGCGTGTTTGCAGGAAACGGTTGTCGAAGTCTAATCAGCCCGGCAGACTTCTGAGATCATATTTGTACCTGTAGGTTTACTTTTTGATGTCTTAAGCGCTGGGCCCGCCGCCAGACTTCAGTGAGGGCTTGCCGTGGTCGAATACGTAGAATACAAAGACAAACAACTCGTATGCGTTGAATGCGGTCAGGAATTTACTTTCACGGCCGGGGAACAACTCTTTTTTGCAGACAGAGGTCTCAGCAACGAGCCAAAACGTTGCAGAACATGCAAACAACTGAAGAACGAACGAATGGGGGGCCCTTATGGCTGGCGCGCTGGACGACCGCATGTAGAAGTTAAAGTCAAATGTGCGATCTGTGAAGTTGAGACCACGGTACCGTTCCATCCTTCGCAGGGAAGGCCGGTCTATTGTCGCGATTGCTTCAAAAAAATGCGCGAAGAGGGACGGTCGTTCGCAGCGTCTTCGAGCGAAGACTGATCCTGCTGGTTTTGGATTAGTGCCGTCAGGTCGTGGGCGTCTGGCCAGCCTGATCTTTCTCCCTCGTATACTTCGCCGAAAGCATAATCCCCCGCGCTGTCTCAGCACGCTGTTTGGCAACGTTTCTCAGGATTACCAGAGCGGCTGGACGATCTATCTCTCCCGATCCCGATATTTTGACTTTGGCGATTTCCGGGTACCGCTCGGTCAACCTCTGCTCAACAACGCTTCCCTGCAAAATCGGTTGCGCCAGGTAAATAGTGTCGTCTACGACAAACGCATCCAGATACGCGTCCAGCGCCGACTGCAATTGGCGATTTAGTGTGTCCATCCCGAGGCCGTCGTAATGCCTCTCAAACTTGTCGATTGATACCTTGGCTTCCACTACATAAGGCGCTATTTCCAGATGCGGTTTTCCTGCCTTAATCTGATCTTCGATCTTTTGAAAATCGTCAAGACAGGTCTCTGCATCGTGCCAATAGGCGGGCGGAGTCGAGCGTTTGCAACCGCCCATAACAAAACACAGCAAGGCTATTAGAAGACAGCCATAACTAACACTGCGATTCCGAAACAACATCAATGAGATTTCTCGCGGCCAAACCGATTATGCGAACAGAGGAATCTACGATTGTCAGTAATTATACAAGCGAAACTCGATCGACGGAAGATGGCAAGATAAATCAGGCAATCTGAAATGAAATCAACGGCTTAATGCCAACTTATCACCTAAAGCGCCAATCTGTCCTGCCCGATAAGTTGTTTGTAACAGTGTGGCTTAGTCCGTTTTCCCGGCAACCGACACCACCAAGGTAATTAAGGTGTTACTTGAAGCTGGTAGCAGGATCCACTGATTACAATGACCTTAATCGGTCAAGAAGAGGGTAGGAATGTCAACGAAAACCCCCAGTCAGGCTATTAGCCTGTCGCAGCCGAAGATGGCGGCCCGCTCTGCGGCTGAGTCAGGGTGGTTTTTCCCGTTGCTTTCGGCGATGCTAACAGTTGCGGACTTGACTGTGGCTGTCGGAGCATTCTATCTCTCTTTGAGATATTCTGTGGGGAATGTCCCGATCGTCGGACCTGGATCTGGAATATTCGGCAGTTCGGCGCCGGAATTCGCTCCATACGTCCTTTTAATGTTGTTTATTCCCCTGGTCAGGCTTGCCGCCTTGCATCACTTCGACCTTTATCGATTACGAGGCGAATTCTCGACTACAGAAGACATGATAGGCGTCTTCCTCTCCACGTCTTTGGGTTCCCTGGTAATGATAATGCTCGCGTTCTTTTACCGGGGCGGCGATGCAGGACCGAATTTCTCGTATCCCAGAGACATTTTCCTCTACGACTGGGCATTAGCCTTGGTCGGATTTTCGCTTCTGAGAATCATTGTCCGCGCCATACAAACAATTTATCGCAATCGACACGGAAACATGATTCCCGCAGTGGTAGTCGGCAACGGCGACCTGGCTGAGATATGCCTGGAAGAGATTACCGGCAGGCCACGTCTCGGCTACAACGTAGTCGGCGTCGCCGTTAATGATGGCGAAACCTGCAAGGAAGTAGGTGGCATTCCAGTCCTTGGAAGCTTCTCTCATCTGCCGGCAATAATAAAGCAGTACGGCATCGAAGAAGTTCTGATCACCGATTCGCGTATTAATCCCAAAGTCATCTTTGACACAATTATGCGATGTGGTCGTGGTCGGCACGTGGATTTCCGCGTTCTGCCCGACCTTTTCAACTGCCTGCCGGCGAAGACTGAAGTCCAGCCGCTTGGTACACTGCCGTTGATCAAGCTTTTTGAAGAACCGCTTGAGGGCTTCAACCGATTTTTCAAACGCGGAGTCGATCTGATTTGCACCGTCCTGATCATTATGGTGACAGCACCTATCTGGCTGACGGTGATGTTGCTGCTGAAGCTGGATTCAAAAGGACCGCTCTTTTACATTCAGGAACGCGTGGGAATGGACGGCCGTCCTTTCGGCATGTACAAGTTCCGCTCGATGTTCATTAACACCGATGACACTAAACACCGCGAGATAATGAAGGCCGCAATCCTGAATCAGGAGCAAGCCAATCAGGGCGACGATGACAAACCCGTGTTCGGAAAAGTGAAAGACGACCCGCGAATCACGCGAGTCGGCCGTCTAATTCGCAAATACAGCATCGACGAGCTGCCGCAGCTTATTAATGTTATCAGAGGCGAGATGAGCCTTGTCGGTCCGCGACCTCCGATCCCCTACGAAGTCGAAATGTACAAGGACTGGCACCGCGCGCGGTTTTATGCTGCTCCGGGAATCACCGGTCTATGGCAGGTCAGTGGTCGCAACCGCCTGACGTTTGATGAGATGGTACGCCTGGATATCTATTACCTGAAGAACTGGTCAGTCTGGCTAGACTTGTGGATCTTGCTGAAAACTCCGATGGTCGTCCTGAAGGGCGACGACGCCTACTAAATTATTCTCCGATCAGATACAACAGATTGTCTTCGACTTTGTAAAGCAGCGGAGCGATCTCTATCTTTGGATATCGCAACCTCAGGCGCTGTGCTTCGCTGAGAATGAAATCAATCTCGTTGCCGATCTCGTACATAGTCGCAAACTGCGTGAAGTGCTCTTCGGCGCGTTCCCGTTCCCAGCCGGCGTTATCCACTAGCCCTTTGATGAAGTCGGCTCTTTTAGCCGCCAGATTCACCATACCGCAATTTGTATGACCTATCAGGGCGATGGAGCGCACACCTCCTATCGCGATGGAAAAGGAGACTTTAAACTCACTGAAGCGCAGGTTAGCGCCGCCGGTGCGCAATATATAGGCGAAGTTGTCCGGGATTCGCAGGTTTTTGCGGTAATCCATGCACATACCGATCAGCAGTTGCGCTTTCGAGTAGTTGTAAAAGGCATGGTGCAGGTTATGATATTCCAGCAGCATTCCTATCGGAGTTTTACGATAAATTTCGGGAATATCCTCGGAAGCGGAAATTCGTATCAGTCTTTCCATTTTTGTTCCTTCTTTAGATCGCCACAGAGCATATCACACACGATTGCAATCACCCATTCCCCATAGTTAAATGAATCGATGCCAAGCAAATCGCCGTCAACGCCAGAACAAGATGCTCTCTTTTCATTAGAAAATGAACCTGAGTTGCCGACAGGCGAAACTCTCGACGATGTTTACGCTGCCATTGCAGATCATCGTTGCGGCTTATGTCAGGACAAAAGTCGCTTCGTCTTCGGGGAAGGAAAGGCTGGCGCAAAGCTTATGTTCATCGGCGAATCGCCATCGCACGATGACGCCATTGTCGGTCGTCCGTTTCTCGGTCCTACGGGGGAAATTCTGGACAAGATTATTGCCGCAATCGGTTTCAAACGCGAAGATTGCTATCTCTCCAACGTCGTCAAATGCCCGTATCCGGCACGATCGAAGCCGCCGCGTGAAGAGATCGAAGCATGCGCTCCCCTGTTGTTCAGACAAATCATTGCCGTACAACCAAAAGTGATCGTCGCGCTTGGAACAACCGCAGCGCAGATAATACTGGGCAGTAAAGAGCCAATTTCAAAACTGCGCGGCAGTCTCAGCACCTGGCGCGGCATTAAAGTTATGCCGACGTTCAATCCTGCTTATCTACTGCGAGTGCCGGAAAAGAAGCGCGAAGCATGGGAAGATCTCAAGCAGGTTCGCGATTATTTGAAGACCCTGTGAGCAATGAAGTGAGGGTGTGATTCAGGTTATTGCCCATTAAGTGGGCAAATTGAAGCAAATGATCTTCGAGCCACGAAGTGGCGTAATTCAATAGCGTAGGACGGCGCTTAGCTCTGCCCTGGGCTATTATATTTAGCTCGTTCAGAGCTTTTAAATGAAGAAGAGTCTTCATTTCTGCAAAAACTTGATACCTCCTATAGAGCGCGGGCCGTTAGCCCAAAGTCCGCATGTCATGCTATGCTTTCAGGCTTCCTAAAATTGCTCTATGTCATCAAATATTGAAATAAAAGCTTATTACCCAAACCTTGAAAAGGCCCACACCATTGCAATTGGGCTTGGCGCAAAACCGAGCCTTTCGCAGTACCAGCGCGATACTTACTTTCGCGTTGCCAGCGGACGTCTGAAGCTGCGGGAAATTCCCGACGCCGCATGGCTCATTCCATATATTCGCCCGAATGACTTGAGCGCCAAGCGAAGCGATTACGAAGTCATTGACATCGCGAATCCTTCGCACACCCGCGAAATGCTGGCTCAGATGTTAGGGATCTCTGTTGTTGTCGAGAAACATCGCGAGATTTATCTCTTGGAAAATGTGAGGATTCATCTTGATAATGTTACAGACCTGGGTTGCTTTATCGAGTTCGAAGCCGTTTTCGATCCCGGCGATCCGTCTGCAGAAAAGGTAAATCGAATCAAAGTGCAACAATTGATGGAGGATTTCGAAATCGACGCGTCATTGCTGATTAGTGACTCTTATCACGATCTATTGCTGAGGAAGCTCAAGGCGCATTCGGTCGGGGCTTGAGAATCAAATTGAATATGAACTGGCATTCAATGAAGAGTTTTAGAATTAGTTCCCTGACAGCGGCGTTGGCGTTGTTGCTTTGTGCCCAGCCCGCCCTGTTGGCCGTTCAACGTTCAAAAGGGAGAGCGGCGGCGCCTGTTTCAAACAAGAAGCAGCTGGAAACCTTGCGTGCGCAGATCAAACAGGCGCTTACCGAAGACAAATACGCTGCGGCGCGTTGGGGCGTAAAAATCGTCGCTCTTGATTCGGGAAACCTCGTCTATGAAGAAGACGCTGACAAGGTTTTTAACCCAGCTTCGAATATGAAGCTGTATACGACAATCACTGCGCTTGATCGACTTGGAGCTGATTTCAAAACCCGCACTTCGCTTTATGCCATGTCGGAGCCCGACAGCAATGGAACAGTTAAAGGTGATTTGATCTTTTACGGCCGCGGCGATGGAAATCTGTCTGGACGGTTTAACAACGGCGATAATCTGAAATCTCTCGAAGATCTGGCTAATCAGCTAAAAGCTCGCGGTGTTAAACGGATCGAAGGCAATATCATTGGCGATGACAGTTACTTCAACAGCGAGCTGATCGGTTACGGATGGGAGTGGGAAGATCTGCAGTGGAAAGATGGCGCGGAGATCAGCGCTCTGACTATCGATGAGAACGTGGTCAACATGAAGGTCACATCCGGCGCAAAACCTGGCGATCCCTGTACGATCCTGCTTGATCCATCAAACTCTTATGTAACCATCGTAAACAACACCAGAACAGTCGATACCGGGCAGAAGCTGGATATAGGGATTCGTCGCGGGTTGCAGGACAACATCATTGAAGTTTGGGGAACCGTGGCCCTGAACGACAAGGGCTCAAACTACCAGGTTTCTGTTCACGACCCTGCTCTTTATGCAGCTAATTTGTTGAAAAGCGTTCTTGGCGGCCAGGGCATAACAGTCACCGGGGAGGCGCGATCTGTCAACGCGAAGCAGCGACGACAGCAACCGCTGGATATAAGTTCATTGAAGGAGCTCGCCTTTCTCGAATCGATTCCGCTGAGCGATGAACTTAAGGTCATTAATAAAGAGAGCAACAATCTTCACGCAGAGATTCTGCTTCGCCAATTAGGAGTGAAGTTCGGAACTAAGTACCTGGAAAAACCGATCGAGCGCACTTCTGTGCAAGGGCCGATTCCGACCGAGGAACTCGGGGCTTCAGTCGTCCGCGATTTGCTGAAACAGCTCGGTGTCGATACCGCTCCACTGACGATGAAGGATGGCTCGGGACTATCGCGATATGATCTTGTAACTCCGAACGCGACGATAGCATTGCTCAAATACGTAGCTGGACGACCTTACGCAAACATTCTCATCGATTCGCTGCCGATCGGCGGAGTCGATGGAACGCTACGCCGACGCTTTGCATCTACCACGGCGGCAAACAATCTTCACGCTAAAACAGGAACTATCAGCTACGTGAATTCTCTGTCAGGGTATGTGACGACGACCGCCGGTCAGCGAGTAATTTTCAGCATAATGATCAACAACCGAACGGTTGACTCTAGTGCGACAGCGGCAATCGATGCTGTCTGTTTGTTGCTGGCGGACTACAAAGGAAAGTTATAGCCGTAAATCGGTATTAGGCATGGCAGTTCGACAGCGAATCATATATTACTGATAATGACTTGTTGCGAGTGGTGACGCTTTAATGAAGCAAAACGAGCCGAGGATCATAGGGATCGAGCCGTCGGCGGGCTTGATAGGTGGCGAAGTTAAAATTGAATGCTCCGGATTCAACGCCAGCCAGGGCGGCGAAAGCCGTGTTGTATTCGGCACAACTGCGGGACGAATGATCAGTGCCTCGCCCAGCCACATCGTCGCTATTGTTCCTGATGGCATTCCGGCGAGCGAAAGAGATGCGGGCATTCGCCTTCAAGTCGACGAAGTCGTTTCCGATCCCGCTCCTTTTAATGTTGCCGAAAAGATCGCTGGCGAACTCAATCCTGTCGCGAATCCAGTTATCGATCCTGATAATGGCAGCCTGTATGTGACGCTCAGCGGCAAGATGGGGCAAAAGGTCCCGATCTCTATATACAGAATCTTTCCGGATGATGACGTTAAACCATTCGTCTTCGATATCATCAATCCGACAGCGATGGCGTTTGACTCACACGGTCAGTTGTATGTCAGCAGCCGTTTTGACAGTGCCGTTTATAAAATATCGTCATTCGGCGAATCGGAAATGTTTGCTCAGAATTTAGGCGTAGCTACAGGGCTCGCCTTCAATCAAAACGATGACCTGTTTGTCGGCGACAGAAACGGAGTTATATACAAGGTTAATGAAATAGGAGAAGTCGTTCCGTTTGCATCGTTGGAACCGAGCGTTGCCGCATATCACATGGCATTCGGACCGGATGGCTATCTCTATGTCACCGGTCCTACAGTTCACAGCTATGAACCGATTTATCGGATAGGACCTGGCGGTGACGTGCAACCGTGGTTTTCCGGATTTGGCCGGCCGCAGGGGTTGGCCTTTGATACGGATGGCAATATGTATGTCGCCGCAAGCTGGCGCGGTCACAGAGGCATCTTCAAGATCACGCCATTCATGGAAATTTCGATGGTTATTGCTGGAATGTCGATCGTCGGATTAGCGATAGATTTCAAAGGCAATGCAATAGTAACGACGAAAAACGAAGTTCATCGCGTTCCGCTTGGAGTCAAAAGTTTGTTACTACGGCGATAACAATATTTCCGTCATATTCCGAATCAACTCTGCAGGAGGCGCAGGTGTTGAAGCAACTCCTTCCTTGTGTCACAATCCCCATTTCGCAAAACCATAAAGATCATATAACTGCTATTTAGGAGGAATTAAATGAAACGCACAGCATCTGCCGCCTGGCAGGGTGGACTCAAAGATGGCAAAGGCACTGTCTCAACACAAAGCGGTGTTTTGTCAAAAACTCAATATTCGTTCGGCACTCGCTTTGAAGATGGAGCCGGCACGAATCCGGAAGAATTGATCGCCGCCGCACACGCAGGTTGTTTCACGATGGCGCTCTCAGGTCAACTGGGTAACGCAGGGATGACGGCTCAGAGCATTGATACAAACGCTACACTGACGTTTGAAAAGCTGAATGCCGGCTGGACGGTCACAGAGATTCATCTTGATGTTACGGCTAACATTCCTGGCGCAGATAAAGCGGCGTTCGAGACCGCTGCAAACAACGCAAAAGCCGGATGTCCGATTTCCCGCCTGCTCAACACAAAAATCACAATGGATGCAAAGCTGAATTCGTAACGCTTCAGCGCAGTTCTGAGTCCCGCCTCTGTCTTTTTCTGAATTACGCTATACTGGAGTCGGGGCTCAGAGCTCGCCGCATAAACTTGAACTCAATTCCATTTTATTGAGAGATATTTATGTCCGTACGCCTTTCTGTAACCTTCATTCTTCTGACAGCACTCATTGCACTGACAATTGCGGCTCCGGCGCAAACAACTTCTAACGGTGTTTCATCAGGAAAAGACGAGTTGATGAATCAGCCTGTCGCTGATTTTCAGGCCAGACGTCGGTCCCTGATGCAGCAGATAAAAGATATTGAAGGCAAGCGCACTGCGGATGCTCGCGCGGCTCGTGCGAAGTTTAATCAGCAGTCCGATCTGACATACGAGCCTATCATTGTTGTATTTGGCCAGGAAGAGGGCGATATTGGCGAGGATGCGAAATACCGACAGAAAAATTATTTCGCTTATCTGACCGGAGTCGAAACCCCTTCTGCATATTTGATCCTGTTGCCGAACGAAGGGAACGAAACTCTCTATATCCCTCCGCGTGATCTGGCGAATGAAAGGTGGACCGGTGTCCAGATGGGACCCGGTCCGGAAGCAGCAAAGAAATTCGGATTCCAGCGCGTCGAGTCAACCGAAAAATTCATGGGCGATCTTTTTCAGGCCGCTGACGATCCTCAGAAACCGATAGCCAGACGATCAAAGATTCCGGTTATCTACACGATCTCTCCGACCGGCCGCGAAGCCCAGATAACCCGCGAATATCAGTTCGCTAACTTCCTTCATCAGGGAGCGCCAAACACCGAGGTAAAAGACGTAACACCGCTGATTAACGAGCTGCGCAAAGTTAAATCTGACGGCGAAACGACCTTGCTGCAACGCGCCATCGATATCACAGGCATGGCGGAAATCGAAGTCTCCAGGACAGTTCGACCGGGGATTTATGAATATCAACTTGAAGGAAAAATTCTGGATACTTTTGTCAGTAACGGCGCAGAGCGTGTCGGTTTTCCGTCGATTGTCGGGTCCGGCATCAATTCTACGATTCTTCATTACAGTGAAAATCAGAACAAGATTGAAGATGGCGCGCTGGTTGTTGTCGACATCGGTGCAGAGTACAAGTACTACACGGCTGACATCACTCGGACGTTTCCGGCAAATGGCAAATTCACGCCGCGACAGCGAGAGATTTATCAGTTGGTACTCGACACACAAAAATTTGCTCAGTCGCAAATCAAACCGGGCGTCACAAAGCTCCGCGATATGACACAGATCGCCAGAGATTATATGAAGCAGAGTCCGCTCCGCGCTAAAGATATGAATGGCGTCGAGCACACGATGGATTACTTCTTCATTCACGGGCTCAGCCACTACCTGGGAATGGATGTTCATGATGTCGGCGATACGTCAAAGGTTCTGCAGAGCGGCGAAGTCTTCACGATTGAGCCAGGCATCTACATACAGAGCGAAGCGCTGGGCGTACGCATCGAAGACGATTACATAATGACTGAGCGCGGCGCAGACAAACTCTCGAAGAACATTCCCAGCGAGCCTAATGAGATTGAGCGATTGATTGCACAAGGTAAAGCTGCAAAGAAGCCGTAATCAGGGAGCGTACGCGCCTCTCGTGCCTATGATATTTATCGCTCAAATTCTTTTCTAACAGGTAACTCGAGGACGGATATGCAAGCGAGATGCTTGCGCTCCCGGGAAGTTATGGACGAACAGATTGCTCTGGCAGCCAAACTGATCAAAGAGTCAAACCGCATCGTCGCTATGTCCGGCGCAGGCATAAGCACCGAAGCTGGCATACCGGATTTTCGCGGACAGTCAGGTCTGTGGAACAATCCGCAGCTTCTATCACGGATGTCCAAGCGAGGTTTTCAGAGCGACCCGGCAGGATTTTATAAAGCTTCAATGGAATTGCTGCCGAACCTCACATCGGCCGAGCCGACATCGGCTCACCGACTGCTGGCAGATCTAGAAGAGAACGGAAAGCTCATCGCCGTCATTACTCAGAACATTGATGGACTGCATCAGGCGGCCGGATCAAAGACGGTATATGAGATTCACGGAAACGGTCGTTCCGGTCATTGCACTCGCTGCAGCGCGGCATTTGAAATGGCTAAGGTCGATGCTGGGATAGAAAAAGGCGAACCGTTGCCGCCGCTATGCCCCGATTGCCAGTGGCCCATTAAACCCGACGTTGTTTTATTTGACGAGCTTCTGCCAATCGGAATCTGGCAGGCAGCCGAGCGCGCAGTGCAGCAGTGCGAACTACTAATGGTCTTCGGTTCTTCGCTTGTTGTTTATCCTGCTGCTGAATTGCCGATGATAGCGCTCAAAAACAAAGCAAAACTGATAATCGTAAACCTTGATCCGACCGATTATGACTCACGCGCAACTGTTGTTATTCACCGCGGATTGAGCGCATTCGCCGAGGCCGTTACGACCGCGTTGTAGAGCCGACGAGCATTTTCTAATTCTGACTCGTGCCAGTAAAGCTAATTGTGATAACCGCCGAAACAATACATGCAGGAGTGTATCAGGCGTAGTTTGCGCGAGGATTGAATGAAAAAGTCGAAAATAATCGACAAATGCGAGTATTGCGGCAGTCCCGTGGACGAGAGCTCTAGTGGTCGCTGCGCTCAGTGTGGTGGTCAGATTGCGATCAAACAACGGAATTACACGGTATGCCCGTACTGCAAACGCAAACTCCTCGCATTGGCAAGTATCGCTTGTAATTATTGCGGCAAAGGCCTCCCGGAGGAGTATATCCGGACTCGGCAGGCTGTTGCGCAAACAATCGCAGAGCAGAGTAAATGCTCGCCTGAAAATGACGCGGCCCTATTGAAAGATGAAGCTGGAATGATGTCGTGGTTGAGCACTGTCAGCGATATTATCAAAACCTTAGATCGATAAACTTATTCCTCTTCAAGCTTTCCATAGCCACCGCCGCCCGGCGATTCAATAATAATCACATCTCCGGCTTTCACTTGAACCGAAGCTTTACCGTCCAATTCGATTCGCTCACCGCCACTTTCCAGAAAAGCTTTACCCAGTGCTCCGGAATCGCCGCCCATTAGTCCATACGGAGCAATTTTTCGCCGATCGGACAAAAGCGAAAGTTTGGCATCGGTCAGAATCTCTATCTCGCGGATGATCCCATCGCCGCCTTTCCACTTTCCCTTACCGCCTGATCCTCGTCGTATTTCGTAACGTCGAACGCGCATAGGATAGGAATACTCAAGAGCCTCAGCCGGCGTATTCAGCGAATTCGTCATATGCGTGTGAACAGCGCTGATGCCGTCCAACCCTGGCCTGGCGCCCATACCACCTGCGACAGTCTCATAATAAGCGAACTGTCGTCCGGTGCGCGGATCCATACCGCCCATTGTCAGATTGTTCATCGTGCCCTGGCTTGCGGCTGGAATGTGATTGGGTAATGCTTTCGCCAGCGCCTTGAAAAGTGTGTCTACGGTCCGTTGAGAAGTCTCGACATTGCCCCCGGCAACGGCTGCAGGTGGACGAGCGTTCACTATAGTGCCTTCCGGGATGATAAATTTCAGCGGAGCTAAAATCCCTGCGCTGGCAGGCACATCCAAAGGAATCAAACAGCGAAATACATAATACGTTGCGGAAATCGTTATCGCCTCAACCGCGTTGATCGGTCCGTTAACTTGAGGGGATGAACCGGTGAAATCGATAGTCGCGGTCTTGCCTTTGATGGTGATCTTCACTGCTATTCGAACTGGTTGGTCGCTGTGACCATCGTTATCGAGAAAATCTTCGGCGGAATATTCGCCATCGGGAATTTCGCTTATGACCGATTCCATCATTCTTGCGGTGTAATCGATCAGATTGCGAGCGTACTGGTCAGCTTCGGCAAAACCGTAGCGGCCGACAATCTCCAGGAGTCGCGCTTGCCCCGTACGAATCGCCCCGAGTTGCGCAGTCAGATCGCCCTCGCGTTCTTCAGGCATGCGCAGATTGTTCAAGATCAACCGCATCATGTCCGTTTGAAGCTGATTGCCAGCTATGATCTTCACTGGCGGAATGCGCAAGCCTTCTGCATAAATCTCTGTGGCCGGACCCATTGATCCCGGAGTTGCGCCGCCAATATCGGCGTGGTGAGCTCGGTTGGCCACATAAAAAAGCAACTTTTGATTGCCATTCTTTTTACTTTTAGGTTTACCGACAGACTCTGAATACACCGGAGCAACCATGGTCACATCCGGTAGATGAGTTCCACCTGCATACGGATCGTTCAGCAACACGACATCGCCCGGATCGAGCTTTAACGTTGCCAGCGCGGCGCTGACCGACATCGGCATTGACCCGAGATGCACTGGCATGTGATCGCCCTGAGCTATTAGCTGCCCACGACGATCAAACACCGCACACGAGTAGTCGCGTCGCTCTTTGATGTTTGGAGAGAAAGCGGTGCGCCTCATCACAGTGCCCATCTCTTCGGCCACAGAGGCGTACATTGATTTAAATATTTCCAGTTTGACGGGATCGACTTTTAAGTTAGGCATAAGGGATTCATCAAAAATTAAAACTCGGGCCAACCGGATCCCAGCCCCGCAAGTTGGCATTTGTTCCTGTCACCGACTGAAATCATAAAACTCAAAATCTCTTTACTTTCGGACGGTGTTAAAGTTCTGTTTAGCATGGCAACTTCGACCAGACAGCCTATCTCCGGTCTGTCGCCAGGAGAAATTATCTTGACCTTCACGTCAGCATGCTGCTCCCAATCACTTTTAAGTTGCTCTGCCCATTTTCGATTCGGAGCATCATAAGAACAAGTTATCGTTATTGGATCACCTGCCTTACGGCCAGAATAGAGCCACGGATTAAATAAGTCGTCGGCTAAAAATCCGTATTTCCCTGCTAGCGAATCGCTATCGTTAGTCGAAACAGAATATCTCGTGAATATGCGCGCTTGTTCGGTCAAGGCTGTGTCGCCGTAATCTTCAGGCAACCGATTACTTGGAGAACTTCCTAGACAAAATTCATCAATAAAGCGGAAGAAGTCTCGTCCGACAAGTGTAACTAGCGAAGGCTCTTCGTCAAGTATCCAGTAAATGTCGTAGCTTTGGTCATCAGAATTATAACTGGCCGTATCCCAAAAGAAGCTATCAGCGTTTTGCGTGTCTCCAAATGGATAGCCCTTCTCCAATATCTGTTTTAGCAACTTCGCCTTTTCAGGATCGTCATTCAATTTACCATCATCTGTTGCCATTTCTAAATCAAGATGAAGTCCCATCAAACAATGGTCGGAGTTAAGTACATCCGCGTCTGGAATTGGCAATGCCGGACACTTTATTCGAAAGAACCCGCCGTGTTTACCAAATCCCCCGCAACCAACGACAGCACAATATTCTTTGTATCCTTTTGGAAGTCGGAATCCCAGAACCGATTCCAACGTTTCGAAGGCATGGTCTGTGTATTTTAAGTTAGCCGGACCCTCGACGCTCAACGATGATAGCAGCGTGATCCATTTCTGGGTAATTTCGCCATCCATACATTTAAAACGGTTCTTTCTGTATTGATAAATCAAAGCCCTTTGGCTGTGAGAAATTCTTTCACAACATCTTTGATCTGTCGATGCTCCCCATCCACTGCATAATTCAACCGCCTCATATCATCTTCTGTGATTTTTCCAGCGAGCAATGACAGAACATCATTTAATTTCTGATAGTTGTTCAGCGTCGAAGTACGCACCAGAGGAACCGCTTCGTACGGCGGGAATGCGTGCTTGTCATCTTCGAGCACAACCAGATTCAGCACCGATATCAATCCGTCCGTCGAATTGCCTGCGATAATATCTACCTGGTGGTTCTTTAATGCCTGGTATGTAATCGCCAGATCCATTATGCGCGGCTCCTCTGCAAAGCGCAGATTATATGTTCTTATTAGAGCAGGAAGGCCGTCGGGTCTGTCCCTGAATTCGTATCCGAAACCTGCGCGCCATTGTGGTGTATAAGTGGCCGCTTGCGAAAGCGTTTTCAGACCATAACGCTGCGCATCCTCGCTCCTGATGATCATCGCAAACGTGTCGTTAAACCCGAGAGATGGCGCAACGGTCACATTGAACTGCTTTGCATAATCACCTTTTACTTCACGATAGACTTCGGCCGGATCGCTGATAACCTGGTGTTTCAGCACCGAAGTGAAGGCCGTTCCCGTGTATTCTACATACGCATCTATCTGGCCTGCCACCAGCGCCTGATGGCAGATCGATGTGCCCCCAAGGTTCGAGCGATGCTCAACCGGCAAGCCAGCCTTCGCGATTTCCTGAGCGAGGATTTCGCCAAGTATTATGGACTCTGTGAAATTTTTCGAGCCTACAACAATCGGCTTTCCAGGAGAAGTATTAGATGTCCTTGCGAAAGAAAAAACAACTAGTGCAATAAGGACTAAACTGACAAACGCTACTGCCGCTTTTGTCAAAAGAGGTGTGCGGCGTTTTTCGCCGGGTATCAGGCTATGTTCCAGCCAGCCCAGCCCGAAATCCGCCACCAGAGCCAGCAGCGCAGCAGGTATAGCTCCCGCAAGTATCAGATTATTGTCCAGGTTCTGTACGCCGCGCAGAATGAACATTCCCAGACCGCCGCCGCCGACAGCAGCGGCAATCGTTGCAACTCCCACAGCAATGACGGTTGCAACTCTTACGCCGGCCAGTATCACACCAAAAGCCAGCGGCAATTCGACTTGTGTGAGCAACTGCCAATCTGTCATTCCCATTCCGCGGCCAGCCTCTCGCACTGCGGGATCGATTCCGTTGATTCCTATGTACGTGTTTCGAATGATAGGCAACAACGAGTAAAGCACGAGAGCAATAATCGCCGGCTTTACGCCGATTCCTATAAAACTGATCGGTATGAGAAACCCAAAAATCGCCAGCGATGGGATTGTTTGAACGACATTTGCGAAGCCAATAATGGGCTTACTCAGCGATGGCCGGCGCGTCAGCAGAATTCCAGTCGGAACTCCTATCAGAACTGCGATGATGATGGATATGCCGACGATTTCTATATGCTCTCTGGTCAACGACAGCAACTCGGCTCGGTTTTGAATGAGAAATTCTATAAATCTCACGCATTGCCTCCGATGCCGTCGCCGAAATCGAGAGTTTCGAGAAAAGCTCGCGCCTCTGGTTGCTTTGACTGGGCGAACTTCTCTGGTTCAGATAACTCGACCAGATGGCCATCTTTCATCAATCCGATACGACTACCAAGAATGAACGCTTCGCGAATATCGTGCGTTACGAAGACAACGGTTTTCTGCAAGCGCTGCTGAAGCTCGCGAAACTCCCGCTGAATCTCTGTCCGAGTTATTGGATCGAGCGCGCCGAAAGGTTCGTCCATCAACAGAATTGGCGGATCTGCCGCCAGAGCTCGCGCTACTCCCACGCGTTGACGCTGACCGCCGGAAAGCTCGCGCGGATATCGTTTGGCATACTTTTGGGGATCAAGACCGACCAATTGAAGTAGCTCTCTTACTCGCTCTTCGATCCGATCTTCCGGCCAATTCTGTAGCCGCGGCACCAGCGCCACATTGCGTTCAACTGTGAAGTGCGGAAACAGCCCGACATCCTGGATTACGTATCCGATGTGACGCCTTAACTGAATCGGCTCCCAGTCCGAAGTCGACTTACCATCGACAAAAATCTCTCCATCCGTCGGCGAGGATAAAGAATTGATGAGTTTTAGTGTCGTTGTTTTCCCGCAGCCGCTTCTGCCTAATAGGACCAGGGTTTCTCCGCGTCGTACCTGAAGGTTAAGATCGTCTATGATCGTCCGGCCGGCCAATTCATATTGAACCTGACGGAATTCTACTGAGGGATTAGCTTCTGTTACGCTGTTTATCGACATCAGGAAAGCTGTAGCAGCCGGTTTTGGATCGAGAAGAAGAGTAACAGCGCAATCTGATTAAAGTCAACAAACTGAGCCGATCAACTATTCTGAAGTCGAATCGGAGTCGTCTGCCGCTGGCGCCAATACCAGAACGCCAAAGTCACCAGAAGAAATATCGGAAGAAAGACCAGAATCTCAACCACGCAAATCTCAACCAGCTCTAAAACTGGATGCCACGCTGGAGGTGTGCCCGGAAGGCTGAACTCCGGCATTGCCCATTTCGCAAACGCAAATCTTTTCGTTGTAATTGGCCAGAACAGTTCCGGCCCCGATCCATTGAACCTTGTAGTGGCCCAATCGAGGACACCGTGTGAACCGATTAAGGCTCCATAAAACAGCCCGTGCTTCCAATTGAATGATCGGAATTCTATGATCGCCAGCAACATTCCGACAAACAATGCGGTTATAAGCGAGTGCGTAGCAGTGCGATGGATATCATAATCGTGGGTAATCCAGGCCAGCAGAAAATCGAAATCGGGTGAAACCGCCAACAGCGACCACCACAACGCTTTGCCCCGTTCGTCTATTGACAGAGAGCGGCGTCTCAGCAGAGTTCCCGCAGTCCAGGCAAAGAGCGAATGCCCAATCGGATAAGGCAAGCAATCCTCCTATCTCAGCTCTGGAATGTAAATGGGACGAAACGAATTATCGAGATGGAATGTGACTGGCAGCAAATTGGTAGCATTTTTGAACTGGGTACAGAAAAATCGTCAAACAAAAAACGAAAAAGGCGAAATGCGCTCCCGCAGGATCGGTATTCCGCCTTCAGCATAGCTCGCGACTTTTATTCCGCTGAGTTCTGTTTCTGCTCGGTTTCCTGAGTTTCATCGCCGGCAGTGTGCGTCCCCAGGATTCGGCGCCCTTCGGTGCTTCGCGGGTCGATTGTGCGAAGGTGTTTCTTACCTTGCATCTCCCAGATCGCCGAGACCTGTCCGTCCTTCTCGACGGCGTGATAGGTGATTTCCTCTTCAGTCATTCATTCCTCCGGTACGATAGATGATTACGAATTATTCAAACCGAGCATTTTTGCATACCGAGGGAATACTGTCTAGGTGCGCGCGTCAATATCATTTGATTCGCGTTGATGAACCAGAGCCCATCTGTATCCAATGTTGACCGTCTTCGGAATATTCAGTCACGTAAGTAACCAGATCTCGCGATTTGAAGTCGTTGACGGTCCGGAAACTTATGTGCTTTCCATCTTTGTTATCGAACCCGCCGGAATACGTCCACAGATTGCCCTCGATCGTCAGTTTTGGCGTCCGGGCATGGGCATCATTGCGCGAGAGTCCAAAAAAGGAGAACGAGTTATCGGTTGGATTGTAAGTATAAATGCTCAGATCATTGCTGGGCCCATCAGCAGTATGCACAAGCTGATCACAGACCATATATCCGCGATTTTGCGACCAAACGCAGTTGGTCTCAGCCCCGTTTGTTCCCGCTTTGCTGTAAGGAGTATCGAGAGTAACGCCTTTGCTCTGCCATTTTCCAATATAGGCGCTTAGCTTATCCAACGGCGATCCTGCTGCTCCCTGTTGTGCGAAAAGTCCGGTTGGTAACCCTGTAGCAACTAAGAAAAGAACAATTAAAGAGAAGATATGTCTTCGCATTTCTTAACCTTTGGAAATTAGATGCAATGCTAATTAATGACAACTCGGAGCTGAGCTCAACTACTCATCAATACCAACTAATCCAAGGACCACAAGCAAAGTCCGCTTCAGTCCCAGTTCTCGGCCGGTCGGGTCATACCATTCTTCCAGCGAATGCGTATTTCCGGAATAACCACCTACACCGAGCGTTATCGCAGGCAATCCCAAACTGATCGGAATGTTGCTATCAGTCGACGAGCGATCAAGCCTGACGTTGATTCCCAGCGCGCGCGAAGCCTCGATCGCGATCTGGACAATCTTAGAATCGGCCGGAGTCTCGCCCGATGGTCGATTGCCAATCATCTGCGAAGTGGCGCTCAGCCTCGTTCCAGTGTGCGCCTGCCGTACGTTTTCTTCCGCAATAGTTGTGTCGACGGTCTTCTTTAGGAAGTTTTCAATTTTTGTCAATTCAGTATTAGATACCGACCGAAGATCGACATCCATCGAAGCGCTTTGCGAAATGGAATTGACAGACTTTCCGCCGCGAATTATCCCAATGTTAAATGTCGTGCGCGGATTTTCGGGTGCAGGATAAGCCGAAAATTTTGCGATAATGCGACCCAGCGCGTGAATAGGATTAACTATTCCAAAATCGCCCCACGAATGGCCACCCGGTCCGGTTACTGTTATTCGGTAACGTCGTGACCCGAGCGCCTGATGGGTTATGCGCTCCACTCCTGGACCATCGAGCGAGACAAACGAGTCGATCTGTTTTGCCAGCGGACTGTCACCGAAAAGATGGCGTGTTCCACGAAGGTTTCCTTCTCCTTCCTCGCCAACAGTTGCGATGAAAATCAATGTTCCGCGCGTGCGGACGTCTGCCGCATTCAGCGTTCGATTCATTGCAAACAGAGCCGCCAGCCCACAACCATCATCGCTGATTCCAGGAGCCAGCAGTCGATTGCCAAGGCGCTTTACTTTTGTCTCAGTTCCCGGAGGAAAAACTGTGTCGAGATGAGCCGAAAGAACAATCGTTGGTCCGTCAGCCGCTCCGTGCCGCACGCCAATCAGATTGCCGACATCGTCGAGGTGAACATTGCTCAGGCCGAACTCTTCAAAACGGCCCATCATGAATTCGGCGCGAGGGCGCTCTTGAAACGGCGGAGCAGGAATTTCACAAATTGAGATATGATCCTTGGTGAATATCGTTGCGGCCGAATCAATGTATTCAAACGCGCGGCGAACCGATGGGTGCAGAGTCAATTCTGCAACCGTCTGTATTGGAGCAGACGGCTGGGTTTTTAGAGATTTGGACATAAAATCCGAAGTTAAAAAAACGTCGTCAACTAAATCTATTGCGTAACCTGCAGTGATATAGCGGCCATTATTTCTGTTTCGCTCATAACTGCGCTGGCCTGTTTGGCCTTGGTGTAAATACGATCAACAACCTCATCAGTTGGCTCAATGCCTCTCCGCTGAAGCCAGTAAATGACATTTGATTTGCCGCTCATCGGTCCGATTTCGATTTCCTGCTCACGACCAAACAAATGAGCAGGTACGCCTGAATAGACGAGGTTAGCTAATTCCAAATCACCTTTTTTAAAGGCTTTGATCACTGCAGCAGCATGCACTCCCGTCGCAGTCCGAAAAGCGTCGCGTCCTACGACAGGATACGTCACAGGAATCGGAACTTCGGTCGCCTCGCTGACCGTATCACAGTACCCTTTCAATTTTGACAAATCGTTGTCGATATAACCGAGCAGTTTTAGATTCACCAGCAACTGATCCATTGGCGTGTTACCTACGCGCTCGCCGATGCCAAGCGCAGTACCGTGCAAACGATTTGCTCCTGCCTCAAGCGCAGCAATCGAGTTAATTACGCCAAGACCGCGATCCATATGACCGTGCCAGTCGATCTTCACGTCTTCGCCGGTTTCATCGATCACAGTTTGAACAAATTTTACAAGAGCTCTTGCGCCATTGGGCGTTGAATGTCCAACTGTGTCACAAACGCAGGCGCGACGCGCTCCGCATTCAATCGCCGTTTTGTAGAGAGCCCTAACGGTTTCCGGATTAGCCCTGGTTGTGTCTTCTGTCACGTACATTACCGGAACGCCTTCTTTGACAGCAAAGCTCACGGCCTCCTCGGTATGCTTTAAGAGCAGGTCCAGATCCCATCCTTCTGCGTATTGTCGAATCGGACTTGATCCGAGAAAGGTGCAAGCTTCGATTGCGATTCCGGTCTTCTGCGAGATATCAATAATCGGCAATATGTCGTTCTTGTGTGTACGCGCGGCGCAATTCGGTCGAATTTTAAGATTCGCGCGAACTATTTCTTGCGTCAGTTGCAGAACATCTTCATAAGCTCGCGGTCCAGCTCCAGGCAGACCGACATCGGCAGAGTCGATGCCCAATGCTTCCATAAGATGAAGAATCTCGATTTTCTTGCCAATGCTGGGATCTTTAACTGACGGAGACTGCAAACCATCGCGCAAGGATTCGTCGTCAAATTCGACTTTGCGAACTATGGGCGGAGCCGCATCAATCAAGTTCCAATCATAGATCAGTTCGCTGGCTTTCATAATCTCTAACTCCTCACGCAATCAAAGTTTGCAGGTAAAATCATTAGAGCAGCAGCATGATGGGTTGTCAAGATTCTCAGTCTGAGTGACTTTAATGTTAATGGCTGATTTGATTATCGATCGACGCAAGAACTATAAGCAAGCTTAACGATCGCAGGCGAGCGTATTCGAGGGTTCGGCTATCTTTCTGAAATGAGCTACGAGGATAATCTTCTTCAAAACAAGTCTGGACGTGGTACGGGATTTTTGCGAGGTCCGGTGATTTGGCCGTTAATGTAGCCGGTCCGATCACCGAAGCTTATGGCGTGAAATTGCAGCACTAGTCTCTTGGTGTCTGGCAAACGGCCTTCCGAAACCTCTTTCTCAAACGCGTCCGCTTGTTCTTTCGGGATCCGGATGGTCACGGTTTCCCCTGGCTTAATTGGTACGTCAGTGTCGTCCGGGTCGTGATCGTTGTTTATGAAACGGAAACTACCGTAAGACAGTACGAAATCGATCTCAATACCGTCAGGAGCTTTCCAGTCGGGAGACTTCAGGAATAGTTGAATATGATAAATGGGTTTACCAGACGTGTTTTCCAATTCGAATTCCAGGTTTTTTGCCCAGTCGGGGTCGTCCAAATGCCCGACATCTTTTATTTTCAGAACGTTGTCTAGTTTATACTGATAAACAAGCCGCTTGGGTCCGGATGTACTCTGGCCCACTTTTACGATTGCATCCGTTCGGCCAGTAAGAACTGCGTAACTTATGGCACAGCATGACGCGGTCAGCAGTATAAGAGCTAATGTTTTGGCAACAATTCGATGTAAATTCAAATTACGCATTTCATATGACTCCTCTCAAGACATTACACGCGCTGGGATTTCAAAAGATGGCATAATAATCTCATTATTTGAGATAATCTGTATAAGCTCCCGTTTGACCGTTACTATCCAGCTTACGCAGGATCCAATTCAAAAGGGCGGAATCCACTGGGGAAATCCGCCCTTTTGAAAGGTGAGAATAGTTAAGCTCAGAGAGAGTTAGAAGCTAACTCTGAATCCTAACTGCAGTGTTCGGCCTCCGTCCTGCCCGAAGGCGAAGGCTCGAGCTGCCGCCAGATCCGCCAACCGCCCTTGGCCAGTGTAGTCGAAGTTGAGACTGCCAAAGCTATTATTAAGTCCACTGTAACCACCAGTACCTCTGTAGTTGAACAGATTGAACGCGTCGAAGTACGGCTCAATGTTGAAGTTCTTATGGATCTTCGGTACATCTTCAATCTTTATAGGTCTGCTGATACGTAGATCCAGTCTGAAGTTATTAGATGGAAGGAAACCAGGATTGCCCGACGGAATCAGTGGAATAGCCGGCGTAACACCCTGAAGAGCTACCATCTGTGCTTGAGTAATCAAACCAGCCGCGACCAGATCGTTACCGGCCGGAGTAAGTTTTCCAGCAAAGCTGTTGTTGTAGTTAGTGAGGACCGCGTTTACCTGGGAGATGGTCGTAAGTGTATTACCCAGAGCTCCGAGGGTAGTTCCGGGAAGCAAGTCCGATCGCGGTGAAGTACCTGTTCCGCCGTCGCCGTTGATGTCGGTTCTGAACAGAGCGTTCCCCGCAGTTATACCTAGTGTCGGTATAGTCAGAGAGAGTCCTGGATTGGTGCTGAACGTCCAGAGTTGGCTGAATCTGAGTCCACCAGGAGTGTCCAGAATGACACCTGCAGACAAGTTGTGCCTGAAGTCGAATGCGTTCGGCCCGAAATACTGTGGGTTCAACACATTGTGATTGTCACAGTCGCCGGCTTCAAACTCACCGCGTCCGATACCGCAGGTATCCTTGCTGCTGCCCCAAGCATAAGAGACTGTATAGTTAAGGTTCTTAACCGCCCAGAGCTTTTCTGACAGTCTTCCCTGCATCTTGACCTGTAGCGCCTGATACAGCGAGAAACCACCGACTGCAATGCGATTGCGCAGGAGCGCAGCCGACAATCCAGGAAAGACTGCATCCGTGCCAAGGCCAAAGTTAGAAATAGTCGCAGCCTTGCCTTTGTGATCAAGCGGGAAAACCGCGATGTACTGGTCTATATTTGTTACTGGACCATGGCCGTTTCCCAGCGATAAGGTGTTTTCTGCCGCAAGAGCGTTATTGATGGCGGTCGCAGCAGCGCTTGCATTGAAATGGGATGCATCGAGCCGCTGTTCCGCATCAATGAGCATCAGCGGAACACCTACGCCGTGATTGCGAACATAGTCAACTGAAAGAACATGTCCAGGTTTGATTTCCCGTTGTAATCCGATATTGAATTGCATCGAATAAGGGATCTTGTAGTTTCCAGGAAAAATTCCCCCGAAAGTGACACCCTGCGCAATCTCAAATTCGCTCTTTCCGCTCTTCGGATCGAACTTGAAATTGGCGTATGCCGCCTGGAGTGCCGCATTCAGCTTACTGATAGTGCCGATGACGTCCTTAATTGGTTTTCCAACGAGGTCGCTATAGTCGCCGTTGGCGTGATTTCCATCGACGTTAATCGGGGTGCCATCGGGAGTTGTAACGTGGGCCTGCGTGAAGGTGTCCGGTCCGATTCCTGGCGGAAGCAGTGCAAATTCGTTGAATATCGTATTGTTAAAGATGTTCATCTCATAGGCCATGTAGAATCCGCCGCGAATCACGGTCTTGCCGTTCTTCCAGGGGTCATATGCAAAACCGAAACTCGGTCCGAACAGATTCTTCGGGAAGTGTGGAGCAGTCGTTGCTGCAGGGTAACCGGTGCCGAGGAGCGCTGGACGAACTACTCCATCGCCTTTTTCATCGTTGAAATAACCTGAGTCATGTTCCCATCTAACGCCGATGTTGAGCGTTAAGCCGCGACTTGCCTTCCAGTTGTCACCAATATACCACGCAAATCGATTGTTATAGTTACCGCCATGTGGCAAGTTATCCGCAGCCGGTAGAGTGAAGAATCCGTTAGCCGGCCCCATCGAGAAGCTGTCAAGTGGATAGTTCAACGGATTCGTCGGGTCCAGCCCGGCCTTAATAACGTCATCACGTGTTCCCCCAGGGGATGCGTCGAAAGTACCATTTACCGTTAACGGACCAGCGAAGTTAGCGAAACCGCCCAGGATAATATGATTGAAATCGATGCCATATCGGAGCGTGTGATTGCCATACACGTAGCTGCCATCGTATTTGGCCTCGTAGTTATCCTGATACGTTTGCTGCGGAGCCAAGCTGTTCGGCCCTTCCGCGAACTGCCCGACATTTAATTGAACAGGCGTTCCATCCGGAGTAGTCGGGAATGGAAAGCTGGCGAACTGCTGGCTGGAGATATTGTTGTTGAAATTGACTCGTCCGAATCTCAGCGAATGGGTGAAATTGGAGTGGGACCAATCTGCGCCAAATACGTGCACATTCGTCCAGTCGATATTCTGGAACGGCGACTGGATTGAACCGCCGCTGGAATTGTCGGCGCTGTTGCTGAAACGATAAAATATACGCAGAGATGAAGTCGCGTTCCAATCCACGCGCTCTGTCAAATTGCGGATATATACCGGCAAACCCTGGCTGCCGGCCATCTGCGGGAAGAAAGTAACATCGGCCGGGGACGTTACCGAGTTATTCTGCTGATAAAAGGCTTCCCAGTTTGAGAACCAAAACAGCTTATCTGAGATGAATTTTCCGCCGGCCCGATAGCCGATCTGGTAGCGGTGAAAATCACCATTCGGCCCGACTTGATCTACGGCCTGTTTCGCAGACATACCTTGATTGCGGCCAAAAAAGAACACGCTTCCGTGCAGATCGTTGCTTCCACTTCGCGTCACGACGTTAACGGCGCCAGAAGATGTAAGCGATGTGGAAAGATCCAGTGATGAACGACTGAGCTGGAATTCAGCTACTGCGTCATCTGATAGGTTTGCAACGGTCGTACCTACCGTTTCATCTGTGACGTCGATTCCGTCGACTGATACGCGAGTCGCGGTTCCGCTTCGGCCGTTTACGCTGACGACACGGAATGAATTGACTTTCGTCGGGTCGATATTGCCGCCGTCTCTAACCAGCGTTCCGGGTTCAAGTCGAGCGAGTTCGAGGAAGTTTCGACCGTTCAACGGCAGTTGGTCAATTTGCTGACCTCTAATAACGCCGTCCACAGTCTGACGACTGGTATCTACCTGGATATCGTTGTTTGTGGCCGAGACGTCGACCACCGCCTGAGCGCTGCCGACTTTCAGTGCAGCACTGGCATTAGCCACCTGACCCACCGCCACCGTAAGGTTGTCTAGTGTTTCAGGACCGAATCCTGCCTGTTCAATTTTCACTGAATACTGCCCAGGCAACAAAGCTCGGGCCTCAAAATGTCCAGAAGTGTTCGTTGTGGTGGTGATCACGCGGCCGGTTGCCTTTTCGGTGATGGTCACCTTTGCCCCGGATACGACCGCACCGTTAGGGTCTGTTACTGTCCCTTCAATGGAACCGGTTGGCGATTGCGCCAATGTCGGCATAGCCCAAGCGAAGAGGAGCAATGAAAATAATCCACAAAGCCATAATGTCTTCCGCATATGTCCTCCAAAGAAGTGATTAACGTGACGCGAAAGTGGCCTGCAAAACCCGGAAGGTTTTGCGAACCGCTCCGTTTAGAATCAGCCAGGTAATGACTGAAAAACCAGATACTTACTTGATACTCAGAAAAAGAATAACGCTACGACCGATTAAAAAACTCTGTTGCCCGGTTTTTAGGGCTAGAACACTCGGGCTTTTACACCTACGCCAAATTATCAGTCAGATGCTGTTGTTTTTGCTTTCGGGGTTGCCATACTTGCATAACACCAGTACGTAAATCAAGAAAATTCTCCAATATTTTGAAATATCTTAACGATAATCTCATTCACCGCTTGCACCCTCAGGGGACTTCACCGTGAATGCGATTTCTTGATTTTTCTGATTGCTAAGTTCTGACTGTAAAGCGCTTTCGAGAAACTAACTGCCATCCTGAATTCTGATGACCCAGGTAAACGACAACAAAACGAAATTCATTAAAGCAAATTAATTTCCAAAATTGTGGATAAAATTGTATATTTGTAAATTATTGTATCCTTTGATCTTCACCGAAACCCCGATAAAACATCCACATAGTTTCAATAGCGGAATCTTCGTTTATTTGGATATCAAATCCATTTTCCTGAATACAATCTATTTGATCTGCTCTTACCTGTTAATCTGTCATTAATCTACCCGGTAACGATTTTCGGGAGGGTGACAAAAGTTCTTCCCTAGGGTCGCAACAAAGCGGTAAGTTTGATTTAGATTTGTGCTTTTTTTTCGGTTGGTGTCACACTGTCACGGTAATATAAATTCTTTACTCTCTATCAGTAGCGCCGCGACATCGGTCTGTCACGCAGATAAATGTGGCCAACTTTGTGTTACGCCACCGATTTGGGTGCCCCCCGAGCGTCCGTTTTTCGGTGGGAGACGACAATGCCAAATGATTTAAACCATCACTATCTTCCTTACGTATCAGGCATTGATGACTTTCGATCGATCATTCGCTGAAATATTTGCCGGGTGGTTCCTCGAAAGTTATTGGAAACTAGCAATGTTGGGTTTCGTTTCGAAGCTGACCACAAAGATCGTGAGTTGGTGGTAACGGGGACAAGTTAAATGGCATTTCAATCGTTATACATAAATAATCAGGATAACAACCCTGAAGATCTTGAAGACGTTGAATATCTTGATCGTGAAGAGAACGATCCAGCCATCAGACAGGCTGAAAGCCCGGAAGTTGAAGGTGAGTCGGATGAGCAGGAAGATGCCCTGGATTCGAAAACCGATTATACTGCGGACTCGATAACCCTCTATCTCAATAAGCTAAATAAAGTTCCGTTGTTGAAGCGCGAGGAAGAGATTGCTCTGTCCCAGCAAATCGAACGGGGAGTCAACAAATCCAGAAAGAGCCTTTCGCGCTCTCTGGTGGTCGCGGCTGAAATCGAAAAGATTGCCGCTCAGATTAACAACGGAACCCTTACTGTGCCCTCAGTTTTTGAATACCCGCAGATGGATGAAGATTTTGATGAAACTGGTCAAACTGATCCGCGGGATGAAGAGGTATTAACGACCCTTCCCCTGATCAGCACACAACTGGCAAAGGTCCGGAGTCTGAGAACAAAATTCGAATGTGACCGTAAAGAGCCGCAAAAGAATCGAAGGACGCAGCGGCGCTGGTTAAAAGCCAGAATCGAGCTCGCACATACGATCCAGGGACTCGACTTTACGGCTAAAGCGCGTCAAATGCTGGTCGCTGCGCTTATCAAACAGGTTGACGAGATCACAGATCTGCAAAACAGCCAGTTAAAAATCGAAAAACGGCTTAAACGCAAGGGAGCGAACACTCGCGAGCTGAAAAGACAGTTCTCCGAGATCAAAAAGCGCTTCGCTGAAATCGAATATCGTTATGGCGGATCTGTTTCAGAGATAAAAGCCTCTTTGCAGAAATATCGTTCCGGCGAAGCGATTGCCGACGTCGCGCGCCAGAAAATGACAGAAGCAAATCTCCGACTGGTTGTCTCTATTGCTAAACACTATATGAATCGCGGACTGCCGTTTCTGGATATGATCCAGGAAGGCAATCTGGGATTAATGCACGCGGTAGAGAAATTCGAATGGCGGCGCGGGCACAAGTTCTCGACTTACGCGACCTGGTGGATACGCCAGGCCATTCAACGCGGCATTGCCGATCAATCGCGGACAATCAGGGTACCTGTCCATATGCTGGAAACCATCAACAAGATTTCCCGCACCGTGAGACAGCAGGTTGCCGACACTGGTATTGAGCCGCAACAGGAAGAGATAGCAAAGCGTCTGGGACTGCCGCTAAAGAAAGTGCGCCAGGCAATGCAGATAGCTCAGGAATCGGTCTCGCTGGAATCGCCGGTGGGCGACGACAATGATACAACGATGGGTTCTCTATTGGCCGATACCAGCACTCTGAGTCCATCAGAAGACGCAGAGCACAGCAAGCTGCGCGAGCTGATTGAGGAATCTCTTGTGTTACTGACACCGCGCGAAGCGGACATTCTTCGCTATCGCTTTGGTCTTGATCCTGAGGGACGAGAGCGCACTCTTGAAGAAGTCGGAACTATCTTCAAGGTGACTCGCGAGCGTATTCGTCAGATCGAAGTAGCGGCGCTGAACAAATTGCGGCATCCGTTGCGCAATCGAAAGCTACGTTCTTTTTATCACACGGACGTGGCCTGACTTTAGCCAGATAAATTATTGTTTGTTGTTAATAGTGTATTTGACAACCTGTTCTCGGGCAATGACAAACATCTCATTCTTGTCATTAAAAACTATGCCGAAGGGTGTTCCCTCAACAGGAATCATGTCTATGAAACGCCCTTCGGTATCGAAGACCTGTATTCCGTGTATATCTCCGACATAAACACGCCCCTGGCCATCAACGGCTATGCTGAGTGGGGCGGATAGTTGGCCAGGTTGATCACCTCTGCCTCCAAACTTATTGAGGAATTTCCCAGAACGATTAAATTTGAATACAGCGTTGTTGAAGACACCCAGGACATAGATGTTTCCCAAACCATCTACCGCAACTTTGGAATCCAATTCACTGCTGTCTGTTTGCGAGCTTATGGCTTTGTGGATTGTAAGATTGGGTTTGCCTGCTTCATTGTAGCGAATAATATCATCACGGACGCCATTGGTAGCCGTTATTAATTGGTCATCGGCAGTTACTTTTACATCGTTAAAACTGTTATTATCGTCAGCATCAAGGTGATCGTGGGTTACTCCGGTCGCGCCATCGTACCGATAGATCGCTCCCCCCTGAATAATATAGACCTTCCCCTGACGATCGGCGGCCAACCCGAGCAGAGCAGCTTTTGTATCCACCATCCACTGTTTGATAAATGTGCCGGACTGATCAAATATCTGGACTCTGCCCCCGCTGTAATCGCCGACGTAAATCTTGCCTGAACCATCGATCGCGATCTCGCGGGCGTCATTAAACATTCCCGGTCCGATACCTTTGCTTCCGAACTTCATCGAGACTGTCGCAAGGCTGCTGGTCGTCACAGATTTATTCACTGGGATTGGAGTCACGACAAGAGGAGTCGAGGGTTTTGAAACCGTCACCGTCCGCGGCTTACTCTTCAGCTGAATCACTGCAACTACGGCTATAACGCCGGCCAGGACACAAGTAAGCACGACCATCGGCACAATAATTTTCCAGGCCGGTGTGTGTGGCGAGGTCTGTAGCCCAGTATAGGTGAGCGGCTTCGTTTTTAGGTCTTTAGGGACAATAACAGAGTTGCCGCAGAACGGACACTTCACCGTGCTGCCGCTGGTGTAGGTCAGCGGTCCACCACATCCGGGACATACAAAAACTTCATTCATACGGGATCCTGTTTGACGCGGAAACTCTATCCTGGGGAGACTAGAGCCCGCGATGATTGCTATGCAACTGAGACGGGCGAGTCCAATTCTATCATTTCCTGAACACAATTCAGATTGTTTTTAAAACTAATGAGCATCTTCAGTTCTCGAGCCGCGATGTTGAGACATAGTGTCCGTTCGGCGGCTAATCTGACTGATTTTCCGCATATGAGAGAAGAGAGATTCAAAATTGTGAGAGATATTATTAATCGTTACTTTGTTACAGTTGTTATAACTGGCGGGACAGTTGAAAGAGTCTTACTCCCATTTTGACTCAACTGTTGAGACATTTGGACCGCGTATACAATGTCGACAACCGGCCCCATCGTATTGGCACAAGAGTTGATTATTACAAAGCCGGAATCTTTGGGCTTGCCCCCTCTATATGATTCCTCACCGATAAGAGCAATCCGGCGGCGAAAGCCTCGGAGCGCAAGGCCTCTTGCCTAAGTTCGCGGCTCGGAGCGGATACGGCCGAAGAGGTTGCCGAAGTGGGGTTATTCTCGTGTTACTCGCCTCATTCGTTTCGACTCTTATTGGAGTGTCTCTCTATTCTGCACGTTAAGGAAAGGCAATAGTTTGATGAAAACTATTCTCCGAATGTTAACAGCGACACTCCTGTTATTCCCAATGCTGGGATTACCACTCAGCCAGGGATTTGCAGCGAGCGCCCACTCCAACAAAAATAAATCGAACGCAAGACTAGAGAAGATAGCCGCAGACCTTAAGTCATGGTCACATAAATCCCCCAACTCTTATGTAACTGTGGTTCTACAGCTTCCCAAGGGACCGTCGGCTGATCTTCTAACTTATATCCAGAGCGTGGGAGGCAAGGTCAAGCGCAGCTACAGGCACATTGGCGCGATTACAATCAGAATCCCTGCCTGGGCTGCTGAAAGCCTGGCCGGCCGAGAGGATGTTTCTCACGTCACATATGACCGGATTACGGCCGCCACCGGGCACCTGGAAACAACAACAGGCACCGACCAGGTAAGAGGAAGTCTTCCGTCAGGCGCAGGAACTCTGGACGGTACTGGTATTGGCATCGCGATCCTGGACTCAGGTATCGACATTAATCACAACGCCTTCCTCGACAGCAACGGAAACTCGCGAGTTCTTGCGAGCGTTGATTTCACTGGCGAGGGAAGAACCGACGATCCCTATGGTCACGGTACTCACGTGGCTTCTACTGCGGCTGGAACTGCCGGCATCGGCAACGGTGCGTTTACAGGCATTGCGTCCAACGCGAATATAATCAATGTCCGAGTCCTGAATGCTCAAGGTCAAGGCTCGGCCTCAGACACGATTGCAGGCATCGACTGGGCTATTGCCAATAAAGATGTTTATAACATCAAGGTAATGAACCTCAGTCTCGGATCTATTGCAGTCGATAGTTACGCGACTGATCCTCTTTGTCTTGCCGTTCGACGCGCGGTTGATGCCGGCATCGTCGTCATCGCTGCGGCCGGAAACAATGGCAAAGACTCAAACAACAACAAGATTTACGGAATGATACATTCGCCCGGTGATGAACCTTCCGCCATTACTGTCGGCGCCGTAAACACTTTTCAAACTGTCGCCAGGAACGACGACGGAATCACGACCTACAGCTCCCGCGGACCGACGCGCGGTCATTACACCGACGACCAGGGTGTTGTTCATTACGATAACCTGATCAAACCCGATCTGGTTGCGCCAGGCAACAAGATAGTCGAGGCCGAGGCTCCTGGAAACGTTCTCCTTGGAGAGAATCCTGCGCTTCACTCCTCTGGAACTTCAGCAGCCAACGGCGAAATGACCATGAGCGGAACATCGGTCTCCTCTCCAGTCGTCGCTGGTACTGTCGCGCTGTTGCTGCAGAGCAATCCCAGTCTCACGCCAAACCTTGTAAAGGCGGTGCTTGAATACACGGCGCAGCCTTTGGCCGGTTTCAACAACCTGGAACAGGGAGCGGGCGAACTGAACGTCGAAGGAGCCGTCAGGCTGGCACAGCTTGTCAGACAAGACTTGCAGGGACTGTCGGTTGGAGCGCCTCTCCTTACAGGCGCGGCCCCTACAGAGTCAAGCACCATCGGCGGACAGTCGTTCCAATGGAGCGGCGGACTGATACAACGATGGAATTTCATCTATGGCTCAAACCTAATCACTCAATATCAGGGTATATACGGCACTTCCGGCGACGGAATCCTGCTCGGTGATGGTGTCTTGCTTGGTGATGGAATTCTACTCGGCGATGGCATCCTGCTCGGCGATGGAATACTACTCGGTGATGGTGTACTGCTTGGCGATGGCACAACAATGGCCGACGGTACCCTGTTCGTCAACGGTCTGTTGTTGGGAGATGGCATCCTCCTGGGTGACGGTATTCTGCTCGGAGATGGCGTCCTGCTCGGCGACGGTGTGCTGCTCGGGGACGGCATTCTGCTGGGAGACAGCGTTTTGCTTGCCGATTCCGTAATTTTGGGTGATAGCAGCAATAAGAAGCACAAGCACTAAGCTCAGGAAAGGAGATTGAAGATGGCTAAAAAAAGACATCCATCAATTACGCTGATCCTGCTGAGTATAGTGGTAATGCTGGCCGGGTCTGCCGGTGTCGCGCTTGCGCTTGTCAAACAGGCGTCGGTTGCTCCATCACCCTGGTTAATGGCGATTGCCCTGGGATTGCTAGTGGCTCCGATGGGCACTATCAGTGTCCCAGGCGTTAAGGCCAGAATTGTTCTGGGAGATGTGGTTACGTTTGCTTGCGCGGCATTATTCGGAATCAACGCTGCTGTTATTGCCGCCACGGTAGATGGGGCCGCAACCTCTCTGAGAATAACAAAGAGCCCTCTGAAGTTCTTCTATAATGTCGCCACCTGCGCCATATCGATGACTGTTGCTGGTTTCGTCGCCAGCGCTGCCTTCCCAGCCTTCGGCTCGTCAAAAACGCAGTTGCCTTTGACAGAGTTTATTGGCGCAATGGGGTTATTTGCCCTCTGCTACTTTTTGATCTCGTCAATATTGGTGGCAAGTTTTATCGCCGCCAGCACGGGCGAGCCCCTGATCAAATTGTGGCGCGAAAACTTCTTGTGGGCGTCCGTTAGTTATCTGGCAAGCGGCGCTTTTGCAGTCGCGTCCTATATTCTTGTCGGCTACTTCGGATATTACGTCTTTCTGGCCGCAGTGGGAACGATGTTATTGATCTCCCTGTTCTACCGAACTTACTTCAAAAAGGTGGAAACCGCCAATACTCGCGCGGATTCGATGGAAGAGCTCAACTATAACACCATTGAAGCCCTGGTTAGCGCTATCGGAGCAGTCGGTTACGGCATCAAGGCAAACGTACGTCGTGTCGAGAGGCTGACTCACGCGCTGGCAGAAGCGTCCGGCTGTACCGAGGACGAAATGAAGGCGCTGCGAATTGCCGCTATGTTGCATGACATCGGCAACGTTGCTGTGCCTCAGCATTTGCTGGAGAAACCAAGTGCTTTGACCGCAGAGGAGTTCGAAAAAATCAAGCTCCACGCAGGTACTGGCGCTCGTCTGGCAAAGGTAATCGGATTTCCATCGCTGGTTGCTGAAATAATTCAGCACCATCACGAGCGGTTCGATGGTTCTGGATACCCTGCAAGGCTTCACGGTGAAGAGATCCCCCTGGCTGCCCGCGTTCTGGCAGTTGTCGACTGCTACAACGCTCTTACGCTGGACCGACCTTATCGACCGAGAATCGGTCACCGAGATGCGCTTGAAATAATTAAAGACCATGCTGGCAGCGCGTTTGATCCGATGCTGGTTTCCAAATTCATGGAAGTAGTAGTGTCGGCAGACGAAGAAGCCTGCAAAGCGCAGTCGGAAGCCATTGATATCGAGGGCCTGCAGACTGAATTTCTGCATCATCGGTTAAATTGGCAAGCGGCATAAATTGTTGTCGGAAACAGAATAAAACAGAATTGTCATAAAAAATGTGACGATAAATAAGGGGAGTCTAACAGCCGGGCTCCCCAATCCTTACACCTGAAAGGTGAATAAAGGACATGCAGGGAGACAGCGCGAGTGTAAAACGGTTAATGACCAGTGTTACAGTGCTGGGACTAGCCGTTCTCATTTTCGCAATTTACAAAACAAGTCACCTGGAGTGGAGCACTTACGAGCTCTGGGTGCCGTTGGTCGCTCTTACTGTCCTCCTCAGCTTCGTAAAGACACTGAAAATCCCCGGAGCGCGAGCTCAGATAAGCATATCTGATCCGGTGATCTTTATGGGCGCACTGCTTTTTGGTGCGTACCCGGCCGCTATTCTTTCCGCTTTTGATTCCTGCTTACAATCTGTAAAGTTTTCAAGGAAACTCTCGGTTTGCGCCTTCAACGTGGCTACAATGACGGTGTCGATTTGTGTTTCGGCATTGGCTGTTAATAAACTTTTTCCGCACACCATAGGCAACCCGGCATTCAGCTTTAACGCGGTAGAGTTGATAGGGCCAATGGCCATGCTGGCGCTGATCCATTACTTCATCAACACCACGACGGTAGCCGCCGTTGTAGCGCTGCGGCAGAACCAAAGCGTAATCAGGACCTGGTTCGACAACGTTCAATGGAGCTCGATTAGTTACTTTGCTGGTGCCTTTACAGCTGGATTCGTGTGTTTCCTGGTGAAGCACGTTGGGGTCTACGGCGTCGTCTCGATTGTGCCTTTGTTCGCTTCGCTCTATTTTCTCTACAAAGTTTATTTGGGCAAAGTTGAGACAAAGAACCAGCAGGTATCAGAGCTCTCTTCTGTTTATAACAAAGTCTCCAGTGCCAAGGCGGAATGGGAATCGACGTTCAACGCAATGTCGGACCCGGTCTTCATTTTTGACGAACGTGGAAAACTGTCCCGGATCAATCGTGCCGGTTTGGCTATGCACAAAGGCCAGTCTGCGGCCGAACTACTGCAACGTTCCTGCTGCGACTTGGGGATCACCTGCGATCCGGGAATCTGTAGAGTCCGAGAGACCTTAATTACCGGCGCGAGGTGGACAGGTGAGGTCGAGCGCCGAGAGGGCTGGTTCCAATTGCGAGGCGATCCTCTCAAGGACGAGCGTGGAGCGCTGAACGGCGTCGTCATCATTCTGAATGACATTACTTTGCAGAAGCAGATGCGCGAGCAGATCATCTACTCGGAAAAGATGGCAACTGTCGGTCAACTGGTTTCTGGTGTCGGGCACGAGATAAACAACCCACTCAACGGTATTATTGGCTACGCGAATCTGGCACTAACCGATGAACATCTCAGCGAAAAAACCAGAAAGCATCTGGAGATCGTCGTCAGCCAGGCACTGCGAACGCGAAAAAGCGTCCAAAATCTGCTGATGTTCGCAAGACAGCATAAACCCAAGAAACGCCTCTCTCGAATCAGCGAAGTCATCCAGCAAGTTCTTGATCTGCGAGCCTACGAAATGCAGGTAAATTCCATCACGGTTACTCAGGATATAGAAGATCTGCCTGAGATCATGTGCGATGCGCCGCAATTGCAGCAGGTATTTCTAAACATCATCGTCAACGCTGAACAGGCGATGCTTCAGGCACACGGTCGCGGGCACTTGGAGATAAAAGGCCGAAAGCTGGAAAACAAAGTGCTGATCTCGATTCGCGACGACGGCCCCGGCATCGAGCCCGACAACTTGAAACACATTTTCGAACCCTTCTTTACAACAAAAGATGTTGGTAAAGGTGCGGGACTGGGACTTTCGATCTGCTACGGAATCGTCCATGAGCACTGCGGGCGTCTCTTTGCTGATAGCAAGAAAGATCAAGGCGCCACGTTCTTTCTGGAGCTTCCAATTGGAGTCGAGGCTCCCGAACAAGTACAGGCAGCGCAAAAGACAGCAACTCCTCAAACAGTCATTCGGCAATCATCACCCGTTACGGAGACGATTCCGTTTAGTCCTAAAGAAACCGATCAACCCCTTGTGAGCGAATCAAACCGAATTGCCGCCGGTTCCGTAGCGACCCCATTAATGATTTGATTTTCAACTCGTCCCTGTCAGAAACCCAGCCTTTACAGATTATGCTATAAATTAATCAGGAGACTATTTATGGCTAATATCGCCCAGCGGCTATCGCAGAACGTGCCCGGAGAATTTTTTGTCGACAGCACCTGCATAGATTGCGATGCCTGCCGCCAGATTGAGCCCAGTGTCTATGCTGAGCTCGACGAAGGCTATTCATTTGTCCACCACCAGCCGAAAAATGACAAAGAGACACAACGAGCCTTAATGGCGCTGGTGACTTGCCCTACCGGGTCGATAGGGACGACCACGAAACTCGATATTAAAGCAGGCGTCAATGCCCTGCCTGAACTTATTGAAGACAACGTCTATTTCTGCGGATTCAATTCAGAGAGCTCGTTCGGGGCATCCAGTTACGTCATTCAACGACCTGAAGGAAACGTGCTTGTCGATTCTCCGCGATCCGCGCGTCCATTGTTAAAGAAATTGGAATCAATGGGCGGCATTAAGTTGATGTTCCTCACGCATCGGGATGACGTAGCCGACCACGAGGATTTTCATAAACATTTTGGTTGTGACCGCATACTGCATCGCGACGACATTGGACGCTCTACGCAATCAATTGAGATACAGCCCGAAGGAATCGAGCCTGTAAGAATTGCTGGTGATCTGACTGTAATTCCGGTACCCGGTCACACACGTGGACACGCGGTTTTGCTCTATCGAGACAAGTTCCTCTTCACCGGAGATCACCTCGCCTGGTCGACTGAGCGGAATCACCTATACGCATTTCGCCGACACTGCTGGTATTCGTGGGAAGAACAGATAAAGTCAATGGAGCGTCTGCTTGGTTACAATTTCGAATGGGTACTGCCGGGACACGGCAGACGCTATCGCGCCGAATCGACTGCCGCGATGCACGGTGAGATGGAACAATGTGTCGCCTGGATGAAGCGACAGTAGTACAACAGGCTGCCAACCCATTGCTGTGGTTCGCTGCTGTGAGCTACGACTGAATAAAATCCACAAAAACCAGACCTGCTAGCAGCAGATAAGCAGCTATCCCCAATATAAAAGGAACAATAGCTCCGGATATGAACGAAATCGTCAGTATGCCGAATGTGTTGGCAGCGGACGGAATGTAAACGTGAAGCCGTTCTTGAAATCTTGGACGTTTGCCCTGGTCTTTTAAATCTTTTGAATTTCGGTTGCGAATCGAAGGCCAAAGGTTAAAACAAAGTGTCAGACTGGCGGCGACAATCAACAGCAGTATTGGAAACTCCACTTTAACGAACTCCCTGTTATCTGAGAGAGCGGCAACCGGGGCAGATTATAACATCGATAATCCTTTGATGAAAACGCGTCGTTGGGGTTTGTCCCACGCGTATCCCTTACAATAAAGAAAAATAGAATTGGCGGTCGTTTCCAGAGCCGTCAAGTCGCAACTTCCGCTTTTGATTTCTGACTGAATTCGCGTCGCAAAATATCGATCAACATCATTGTTATAGCGATTGTTACTGGTCCCATCACAATTCCCAGCGGACCAAAAACCGCTATTCCACCCAGCACCGAGATCAAAATCAACAGCGTGTGCATATGAGTATGCCGTCCTATTAGGATAGGTCGAACGATATGATCCAGAGCGCCGACTACTCCACCGATAAAGATGACCAGGAAAATCCCGGCGCCGATATGCCCCTGAGCTATTAAAATTACCGTTATAGGTATCCAGATAATCGTCGAGCCTATCACCGGGATAAATGCGAAAAAGACAATCACGACCCCCCATATCAACGGCGAGGGAACACCCGCAATCCAGAACGCCAGGCCATCCAGCACACCCTGCATAATCGCGACTGCGCCGGTTCCGTAAATGGTCCCAACGATAAGATCGCGAGTTTGCATAAAAACGTGGTGCGTGTCTTCCTGATTGAGCGGCATCATCTGTTCCAGCTTATCGATTATCTTCTCGCGATCACGGAACAGAAAAAACATCGTGAAGATCGTAAGGATCAAATGAAAAATTGCAACCGAAGCGTTCCTCAATACACCGGTTGTTCGACCCAGCAAATATTCGTTGACCTGCTGGATGTGGTCAGCCATGAACGTTCGAACTCGTTCTTCTTTGACGTGTGTGACGCGCGCTATTTGCTGAGAAACGCTGCCCAGTAACCACGAGATTCCACTTGACTGGTCTTCGTCAGAGGCGTCCTCATCTGAAGCATCGGGCGCAGGTTGAGGCGCAACTTGTTGCGTAGCCATTTGCGTGCGCACTTCGCGGTAAAAGTGATGCAACTGACCGGCGACCAGACCGCCGACGAATATCAACGGCACGATAATGAAACAGAGAACGAGGATGGTTGAAAGTGCCGCGCTCATGGTCGCCGATTTTACGACGTGCTGCATTCGACCGTGAAGCGGCTGAAACAGGATAACCACAATGCCCGCGCCAAAGATCGGCATCAAAAACGGCTCAAGCATCTTGTAACAGAGATAAACCATCGCCGCCGTTGCGGCCAGCAGCACTAATGTAGTCAATTGATCTCGTTTCATATTGGTATCAGGGGCCAGGGTCAGTTAACCTCTAATTCATCGGTTGCAGACCGATCTGTTCCTGAACCGGTCGCAGTGATTCAATCACGAATTTAACGTGCTCGTCGAACGGGATTCCCAGTGCTTCAGGTCCCTCATAGACCTCGTCTCGATTGACAGACGCAGCAAAAGCTTTCGCTTTCAACTTCTTTTTAACCGAAGAAACTTCCAGATCATCCAGACTTCGCGAAGGACGCACAAGAGCGCACGCAGTGATAAACCCGCACAGTTCATCGCAGGCATACAGGCATTTTTCCATATAGGTCTGACGTTCGATGTTCAGATAATTGGCGTGGCTGAGAATCGCACGAATAGTATCTTCCGGATAGCCACGTTCGCGCAGAATTTCGCCGCCTTTCGCAGGGTGTCTTTCCATATCGGGATGAACTTCATAATCAAAATCGTGAAGCAGCCCGACAATACCAAACTTGTCCTCTGATTCACCGTATTTGCGAGCATAGGCTCGCATCGCGGTTTCCACGGCAATGGCGTGTTTGCGAAGGCTGTCGCTCTTGGTAAATTCGCAAAGTATTTCCCACGCTGCTGCTCTGTCTGTTCCAAGATCCCCCATGGCTTGCACTCCCGATAAATCTTTGAAATTACATCTTGACGATCGATACTCGTCCTGTAGGTTTTGCCAAGATAGTATATACTCTCATCCTTCGCAACAGTACCAAACGGTGATCGGGTCGCGTCCAGTTTTGCGCGCATCAATAGGTCTGCCTTGCAACTGCAGACGGCCGATGATTGGGCGCCAGATATTTACGATTCAGTCAAATGGTTGAACTATTCATATGGATTTTTGCCCAAAGGGCAAACAGTGAATAGCCGTGGGTAAAGCGAAGCGACACCCACGGGCCAACCAATAATACGGTCTTGTCTGAAAGACTGACAGTAAACTGGCAGCCTTTCAGGCTGCGGATTTTTTGTGAAGCTTTCCGGTGGCGTTGCCACCGGCTATTAACTCTTTGCCCTTTGGGCAAACCATACGTGCAATTTCAGGCGTTCGGCATTCCCGACGACACTGACCTTGCTTTTCGGGAGAAGTTAGATAATGCAGGCGGAGTCCCGATTTAAGGTTCTGGTCGAGACGGTTCGAAAGATCAGTGTCTCGCTGGAATTGAGCAACGTCCTTGAATTAATTGTCGACTCACTAAAGGAACTAGTCGATTACGATGCCGCAGTCGTCTGCATCCTGGATCCGAAAACGAAAAAGATCAACGACGCTATCGCTCGAGGATATGCACAAGGACCAAGCAAACTGCTCGAGCCGGGCGAAGGTATCATCGGCTGGGTCATTGAAAACGGCAACGGCATTATCGTTCACAATGTGGAGGACGATCCGCGTTACATCCTTGTTCGCCCGTCAACGCGATCAGAAATGGCCGCCCCAATAATTAACGGTAACGAAGAAGTGATCGGCGCGATCAACCTGGAATCGGATCGCTATCAGGCTTATGACGATTCCGATCTGGAACTGCTGCAGATGTTCGCCAGCGTTACCGCTACCGCCATTCAAATGACACTGCTTGCTCGTGAGGTCCTGGAGAAACATCGCGTCGATGACGAGCTGAATCTGGCGCGCCAGGTCGTCTCTCAGCTTTTGCCTAAATCGACTCCGCTGTTGCCCGGCTACGATCTTTATTGCGTGAACATTCCGGTCGCCGCGGTTGGCGGGGATTACTACGATTTCATTGAAGTCTTCGATGATCGATTGGGCGTAGTTGTCGCCGATGTCTCCGGGAAAGGCATGCCTGCAGCACTGGTTATGGCCAGTTTCCGCGCTTATATCCACGCGATGGTCCTCAATGAACTGTCGATTCGCGCGATATTCAACAAGATAAACAAACTCCTGCGCGCCAGCACCGCCGCGAACATGTTCATCACCTGTTTTTACGGCGTCATTGATCCGGCGATCTCGCGGATTCTTTATATCAATGCGGGTCACAATCCGCCGCTGTTGATTTCGAAGGATGGTTCTCGGCAATTGCTTGAAGCAAGCGGAACAGCGCTCGGCATTCTGAAACAGGTTCGTTACGCAGAGCAGGTTGTCGATTTTTATCCCGGCGACATTATGATCATGTATACGGATGGCATAACTGAAGCCGTTAACGAGCGCGAAGAAGAATATGGGCTGGAGCGGCTTGCGCGCGTGGTTGAAAACAACTCAAATTTGCGGGCCCACGAAATCTGCTCAAAGATAATCGAAGATGTAACTGCTTATGCTGTTGATGGCGGCATCGCCGATGACTTAACCGTGATGATCATAAAGGTGCTTGAATGAGTCGACAACAGCCCGGCAAGCCTGCACCGAATATCCCCGCGTCGGCTGGCGAAGATTCTCCGCTTGAGCGCAGACTCACTCTCTTTGACACAACCCTGCTGGTAATCGGCGGAATCATCGGCACCGGAGTTTTCTTTAACACATCAGACGTTGCTAAGATCGTCCATACTCCCGGCTTGATAATGCTGGTGTGGGTAATTGGCGGATGTATCGCTCTTATCGGCGCATTAAGTTTCGCCGAACTGGGCGCGATGATGCCGACCGTCGGTGGTGAATACGCATTCCTTCGCGAAGGAATACACCCGCTGATCGCTTTTTTGTACGGCTGGGCATTATTGATGATCATAAATTCCGGAGCCTTGGCGGCAGTGTCCATGAAATTCGCGGCAACACTTCCTGCGATTATTCCCAATGAAGCACTTGCCGCAAAGTTGAGTTCTCCTCTCGCAATTAAGCTGGTCGGTCTGGCGGCGCTTTGGATACTGGCGATGGTTAATTATTTCGGAGTCAAACCCGGCGCAATAGTTCAGAACATTTTCACATCCGGCAAATTGATCGCGCTTGCTGTTCTGATCATTTTTGGTCTGGCGATTCCGCGCACCTCGCATTTTACGTTGCAGCCGTTTGCCACAGGTGGTTACGAAGGCAATCTGCTGACGGCGATAGGTGCGGCGCTGGCTCCAGTGTTGTTCGCCTATGGCGGATGGCAGAATTCCACTTACACGGGCGGCGAAGTTATAAATCCACGAAAGACTCTGCCGCGAGCGCTCTTCATCGGCATTTTTATCGTGATTGCTGTCTACGTTTCGGCGGCATTCGTTTATCTGCATGTTTTGCCGGTTTCTGAGGTGGGTGCTACAGCCACCCTTGCAACTGATGTTGCGCAAAAGCTGATGGGTGATTTTGGTTCGCGGTTTGTTTCTACTGCTATCGTTGTTTCGACACTGGGATTCATCGATTTAACGATTCTGACTTGTCCTCGTGTTTTTTATGCAATGGCAAAGGACGGCTATCTGATCAAACCGGCAGCGTACCTTCATCCGAAATACAAATCGCCGGTGGTTATTCTTATCATTTATGTGATCTGGACCAGCATTTATTTATTGCAGGGATCGTACGGTGAATTACTGAGTTATACGACCTTTGGCGACTGGATCTTTTTCGGTCTGACAGTCGTGACGGTCTTTACGCTGCGATATAAGTATCCGAATCTGCTCCGACCATACAAAGTGCTTGGTTATCCAGTCCTGCCTGCAATATTCGTTCTGATCGCGTTTAGTTTTGTCGTGATCAATTTCCTCAGCAACAGACGGAATTCGACAATTGGTTTGGGGTTGATTTTGCTGGGCATTCCTGTCTTTTATTTATTCAGGGCTATTAACGCGAGGTACAAGGAAATTTAATGCGCAAGATCGTTTACATGGAATGGGTAAAGCTGAAAAAGCCCGCCCGTTATGAAATCGGTGGCAGTGGTGTTATTCCAGTTAAAATTGACGAACTTCCTGAGGCCCGCGACACAGTCGACATCAACGATTTCAATCTCTATGGTTACCGCCCGCTGCTTGCGCAGATAGCAGAACGTTATGAAGTCGCTCCGTCGCAGGTTTTGACAACGCAGGGAACGTCAATGGCGAACTACCTTGCTTATGCATCAGTCTTAGGGCCCGGCGATGAGGTATTAGTCGAAAAACCCGCATACGAACCGCTGCTCAGCATCCCGCGACTGCTTGGCGCAAAGATCAATCGTTTCAATCGCACTTTTAAAAACGGTTTTAGAATCAATATCGATGAGATCGCAAAGAAGCTGACTCCGCGAACAAAGCTGATCGCGCTGACCAATATGCACAACCCCTGCGGGGTTTTGACATCAAATGAAGAGTTGAGCGGAATCGGAAAACTGGCTCGCAAAGTGGGCGCTTTTGTTGTGGTTGACGAAGTCTATATGGATTTTCTGTTCGAAGCGCGTCCAAAATCCGCCGTGCATCTTGGTCCGAACTTCATGGTGACTTCCAGCTTGACGAAAGTATATGGACTGGACGGATTGCGCTGCGGATGGATACTGGCTTCGCCGAAACAGACGGAGATTATCTGGCGATTGCAGGATTTTTTCGGAGTCAACGGGGCGATACCGGCAGAACGCGCTTCTACAGCGGCTTTCCAGAATCTGGATCGATTTGTTGAACGGACGCGGGCTATTGTGAAGGCTAATCGACCACTGGTCGACAAATTCATGGCGGATCACAAAGACAAATTGAGTTGGGTTGTGCCCGATGGTGGACCCGTATGTTTCCCGCGAATGTTAGACAGAAAAGACACGCGCGAATTCGCAGCAAATCTTAAATCAGAATACGGCACAACGATTATTCCGGGCTATTTTTTCGAGATGCCGCAACATTTCCGCCTGGGGTTCGGCGGACCGACAGAATCGCTCAAAGGTGGTTTGCGCCAACTGTCAAAGGCGTTGAACGATTAGACTTTGTTTGTGGTGATGATATACTGCGCCGCTCCTGATTAAATATGCGATACGGTTTTGTAATCGATCACAGCAAATGCATCGGCTGCCACGCTTGCACAGTAGCCTGCAAAGCCGAAAACGACGTTCCGCTTGGCGAATTTCGCACGTGGGTCAAGTACATCGAGCGCGGAACGTTTCCCGACACCCGGCGCTTCTTTTCTGTTCTTCGCTGCAACCATTGTGACAATGCTCCTTGTGTTCGGATATGTCCGGTAACGGCTCTCTGGCGACGCGAAGACGGCATTGTCGATTTTGACACGGACATCTGCATCGGCTGCAAAGCGTGCATGCAGGCTTGTCCGTATGACGCTCTGCACATCAATCCCGCAACGAATTCGGCCGAGAAGTGTCATTTCTGCGCTCATCGAGTCGAACAGAACCTGCAACCGGCCTGTGTGATTGTTTGTCCCGAGCAGGCAATCATCGCCGGAGATCTGGATAATCCGAACACGCATATCTCTCAGCTTATCTCGAGAGAGCAGGTCCGCGTTCGTAAACCAGAGCAGGGTACTCGTCCAAAGGTCTATTACATCGAAGCCGATGAAGCCTCGCTTACTCCGAGCGCGGCCTACGACAGCGGCGCGTACCTGTGGGGCAGCAATCGAAACGGTCCTGATCCGATTGAGCTTAAAAAGGATGCCGATCGCAAAGCCCGCACAGTTTACGATGTAGCACACGACCGTCCGTGGGGTTGGAAAGTGTCTGCTTATTTATGGACGAAATCGATTTCGGCGGGTGTCTTTATTGCGCTGATAATTGGTTTTTTCCTGAGCCCGCCGGTTTCCAGCCGTTATTTTAATTATCCAGAATTTGCTCAGGCTTCTAACTTTGCGTCGCTATTTTCTGCTCCGGAGCGTTACCACGTTTACAACCCGGCCGTCGGATCGTTCTTACTGTTGATCCCCATGCTGGCATTAATATTTTTAGGAATTACCGGCATCTTATTGATCGCGGATTTGAAACATCCGAAAAGATTTTTGCGGATTCTACTGAGGCCACAGTGGCGATCGTGGTTGGCAATCGGATCGTTCATTATTATGGGTTATGGCTTGTTTGCCACGTTGTTTCTATTGACAGTTCTATTTGGCTGGCAAATAGCTGCGGCTAGATTGCTTTGGCCGGTCGTGGGGCTGGCGATAATGACAGCGATCTATACCGCCTTTCTATTCGGGCAAGCCGAAGGAAGAGATTTATGGCAAAGCCCGTTAATGGCGCCGCATTTATTGGTTCAGGCAATAATCGCCGGTTCTGCGGTTTTATTACTTCCTGCAATAGCTATCAACGGAATTGAAAATCCACTGGCGGTGGGGCTGGGCAGAACATTAATGGCGGGATTGATCCTGAATCTGTTCATTATTGTTTTTGGCGAATTGATCACAATGCACGGAACAGCAGACGCAGAGCGCGCCAAGAAATTAATCACCAGCGGACCATTCAAAGACTGGTTCTGGTGGGGAGTGATTGTTTTCGGAAACGTTTTCGCCTTGAGTTTAACAATTATCGGTAACGGGACATTCGCACCGGCATTGATTTTAGGTTCGATTGCAAGTTTGATTGGCTTGTTGATCTTCGAGCACATTTGGGTAGTTGCCGGCCAGTCAGTACCGTTGAGTTAATAACGATGTAGGGGCAGGGCTCGTCCCTGCCCGGATTGCCGAAAGGCAATCAAACGATTATTAACCAAACATTTCATCGTGCTTCGCACGATCCGGGCAGGGACGAGCCCTGCCCCTACAGTTTTCAAATGCAAAAAAGCAAAGCACAAGAGGCCGCCAAAGAACTAAAACCAGACCTTACCACCCAACGCGATCTGGCCAATCCCGGCTGGCAATTTTCCGGCACGGGCGAGCTCGCCAGCTTTCCGCCGCCTGAAAAATGGGACGATTGGGTCGAATATGACGCCAGAGAGTGGCCGAACAAAGTAGAGCGCCATTACCAGCTTGTCCCGACAATCTGCTTCAACTGCGAGGCCGCCTGCGGACTGCTTGCATACGTAGACAAAGCCACTCTTGAAATCCGGAAATTCGAAGGCAATCCAGCGCATCCTGGATCACGCGGCCGCAACTGCGCAAAGGGTCCGGCGACGCTCAATCAGGTCTACGATCCCGAACGAATTCTCTATCCGATGAAGCGCAAAGGTCCACGCGGAGGTGGACAGTGGGAGCGCACGACGTGGGATGAAGTCCTGGACACGTTCGCCACAAAGATTCGGGCGGCAATCGTCGAAGACCGCAAAGACGAGGTCATGTACCACGTCGGTCGTCCGGGCTCCGATGGTTACATAGATCGCGTGCTGCAGGCGTGGGGCGTGGACGGTCACAACAGTCATACCAATGTTTGTTCTGCGAGCGCTCGATTGGGTTACGCATTGTGGCAAGGCGCGGATCGCCCTTCGCCTGATCATGCGAATGCCAGATTTCTCCTGCTGCTGAGCGCTCATCTGGAAACAGGTCACTATTTCAATCCCCATGCTCAACGCATTATCGAAGCCAAAATGCGCGGCGCTAAAATCGCTGTGATCGACACCAGACTGTCGAACACGGCTTCGATGGCCGATTACTGGCTTTCGAGTTGGCCGGGATCGGAGGCAGCTTTGTTGCTGTCGATTGCGCACGTGATCCTGAAAGAAGACCTTTACAACACCGAGTACATGCGGCGCTGGGTCAACTGGGAAGAATTCCTTCGCGAAGAGCGCCCAAGTGAACCCCAGACGTTCGATAATTTCATTGCGAACCTGAAACAGATCTACGCCGAATTCACGCCTGAATTTGCCGAAGCTGAAAGCGGCGTCGCCGCGGCAAAGATTGTAGAGATAGCCAGAGAAATCGCACGCGCGGGCCCTGCGTTTGCCTCTCACGTGTGGCGCAATGCAGCATCGGGCAATCTGGGCGGCTGGCAGGTCGCGCGTTGCCTTGAGTTTCTGAATGTTCTCACCGGCAGCATCGGCACCGTCGGCGGCGTCTCGCCGAACAATTGGAACAAGTTTGTCGCAACGCCTTTTTCTAAACCCGCGCCGCAGAACGTCTGGAATGAAGTCCTCTATCCAAAAGAGTGGCCACTAGCTCATCACGAGATGAGCTTCCTGCTGCCCCACCTTGTTCGCGAAGGTCGCGGCAAAATCGCGGCCTATTTTACTCGAGTTTATAACCCCGTCTGGACAAATCCTGACGGCGCGAGTTGGATCGAGATGCTCAGCGATGAAACCAAAGTCGAGCTGCACGGAGCATTGACTCCCGTGTGGAGCGAGACGGCTTACTTCGCCGATTACATTTTACCAATGGGGGTCGGCGCGGAGCGTCACGATTTGATGAGTCAGGAAACTCAGTCCGGCTCGTGGATCGGATTTCGTCAGCCGGTAATGCGCGTCATCCGCGAGCAGCGCGGCGAAAAGTTCGATTTCACCTATCAAGCTAATCCCGGCGAAGTTTGGGAAGAAGACGAATTCTGGATTGAGCTTTCATGGCGAATTGATCCTGATGGCGAGTTAGGCATTCGAAAATATTTTGAATCGCCATACCGACCTGGCGAAAAGCTGCGCATCGAAGAATATTATCAATGGATATTCGAAAACAGCGTTCCTGGTCTTCCTGAAACTGCCGCAAAAGAAGGGCTAACCCCACTGCAGTATATGCGCAAATATGGATCGTTCGCCGTCGAACAAAGCGGTTTCGCCAAACACGAAAAAACGTTGTCGCCGAAAGACCTCTCTGACACTTCTGTCGATCCTGTGACGAGCGTTATCCAAAAGAATGGCGCAGCAGTCGGCGTGCAGATAGACGGAAAAGCGGTGGTTGGCTTTGCAACGCCCTCGCGGAAACTGGAATTTTATTCAAAGACAATGAAGGACTGGGGCTGGCCAGAATACGCTTTGCCCGGTTACATCCATTCACACGTCCATCCAAAAAACATCGACAGGGATAAGGGCGAGTACTGCCTTTTGCCGACGTTCCGCTTGCCGACTCTGATTCACACGCGATCGGGCAATGCGAAATGGCTATATGAAATTTCCAATCGAAATCCTGTCTGGATACATACCAGCGATGCAAGATGCCTGGGTGTAGTAACAGGCGATATGGTTCGGGTATCAACTGCGATTGGCTATTTCATCGGAAAAGTTTGGGAAACCGAAGGCATTCATCCCGGCGTGGTCGGATGTTCGCATCACCTCGGCCGGTGGAGACTGGAAGATACAAATGGCGTAGATCGCTGGGCGTCGGCTCTGGTTGAATTGAAGAATGACAATGGGAGCTGGCGCATGCGTCAATTGAAAGGTATCGAACCATTCAAGAGCGCGGATCCCGAATCAGAGCGCGTCTGGTGGCAGGATCCTGGCGTTCATCAGAATATGACTTTCCCGGTGCAACCAGATCCAGTCAGCGGAATGCATTGCTGGCACCAGAAAGTTACGGTCGAGCGTGCTCGTCCGGAAGACAAATACGGTGATGTTTTTGTCGACACCAACAAAGCGCACGAAGTTTATAAGGAATGGCTGAAACAGACGCGACCCGCTCCGGGACCAAATGGCTTGCGGCGGCCGCTGTGGTTTTCGCGTGCGGTCAAACCATCGGCCGCAGCTTACAAGATTAAATAACGTACAACCCGCCTGCCAGCCTGTTGCCTTCCCCGGGTAACGTAACATATCCTTTCAACAGGCTGACAGCTTGTTGTACCTCTTGGGAGGGCTTATGAATGACGAAGAACAGGTAACCTATCTGGAGCGGCAGTGGATCAATGCTTTCGTCCGCAGCGACGTTGAAGCCCTGAGAAACATCCTTGCTGACGATTTTGTTTTTACTGATCCTTATGGATCAATCAGGACAAAGGAAGAGTGGCTGGCAGAGCTTTCATCAGGTGACTTGAAGATAGAATCGCTCGATATCGACGATCTGCGAGTAAAAATTACCGGCAATGTCGCCACCGCAGATGTTTTCCTCACCATAAAAGCAAAGTCAACCGAAGGCGGCTACAACGGCCAGTATCATACGGTCGATGTTTATGAGAAAAGAGAGGGTCGTTGGCAGGCCGTCGTTTCCGGCGCTAAACCGGCTACCGCATCACCGCGATAGTTCCAGCAGAAGGTCGAACGGAATGAAGTTGTGGAATGCTCGCTGATATAGGAACAGCAATTCACTGCGAACGCCGCCGCGATTTTTCAGTACACTCAACCGAGCATAAGTTGATCGCTCAACCCCGCTCGGATCCGACGGGCTGTCTTCACGTAATCGTCGCAATCGCGCCAGCACTCCCTGATTATCTCTATACCGATTGATCAATATTTGAAGCTGATCGCTGCCGCTGATCTCATTCGAAGCCAGCAGCATTATCGAGTCGGCTGCCGACTGCCACCACGGTTCCTTCATAACCGCATCGAGTGGCGCTTCGCCGTTCGCCGTCATGGTCGAGGTGATTTCAGAGCTCGTAGTAGTAATCGCCAGAACGGCAGTATTCGTTTCTCGTGCCAGTTGCTTCAGTGAAACTATGACTTGTTCTGTTTTTAGCTCTGTATCTTTGCCGTAATCCACATCCGACAAACCACTGGTCAACGAATTTATCGAATCGACTATTACAAGGATCGGCGCATCCACGGCCAATTTATAATGATCGCGGATTCTTGCTATGGCGGGTCGCAAATCGAAAGATGAAATGCCCGGTCGCGCTTCAACCACATTCAAATGTTTTGCAAGCTGACTGTATGAACCAATCGCGTTCTGAACCTGCTTGCGAACATATCCGGCCTGTTCGCCTGAACTGTTCTGCCACGGCTGATTCTCAATCGTGCGCGAATCGAGCCGAGCATTTCTGGCGATCCCGTGCAGCCACAACTGGCTCTTTCCTAGCTCAAAGCTCACATACAACACCGGCACTGCATTCCGCGCCGCGTGATCCGCCGCCCACGTGCAGAACGTAGTCTTGCCCGATTCCGGCGGTCCGGCCAGCAAATAGAGTTTGCCACGCGACCATCCACCGCTGAACGCTTCGTTCAATGCCGCGGCCGGAGTCGGAATCCCCTGCGACCCAGGAGTCAGCATCTGTTCAGACAAGGTATTCGCGTAATTACTGAGCGGCTCAACCGTATCCAGCGGCAACCCCGGCGTCGACGGCATTCTCGACTGCATTCCGTAAAACGCCTGCTGATACTGAGCCAGATTCGCTTTCTGCAAAAACTGCGATGGCGATGGCGGTGCAAAATGCGAATCGACGCTGTAGGCTTGCGCAGGATCTGGTTTGACCTCTGACTTGCGAAACATTCTTGGAGGTTCGTCCATCGGCAGAGGAGGCATTTCCACCTGCTCGCCTTGATTAATTACGGTGCGATGGAAAAGAACCGGTCGCTGCGGGTTAGCGGGATTGAATATCGTAGTCGTTACAGTGACTGGCTCCTGCGAGGTAAAATCAGCAGCAATGTCTGTTGACGATTCGTCCGGTTCCGATATTTCTGCTTCTGGTCTGCGAACTTCCGCACGTCGCAGCGGAATAACTGATACAGGCTTGCTTTTCCGTTTCGCCGACCTTGGTTTGGCGTCTTGGTCACCCGTTCCCGAGGTTTTTACCCTGGCAGGTAAATTCGACGGCTTCTCTTCTTCTGCTAGAGCATCGCGCAATCTTCTCAGTGACCGCACCCTCCGCTGGAACTCATCCGCTGTAAGAGCCGCGACGCCTCGCGCCTTATCGATCAACGCGGGCACCGATTGTCGCTGTATTTCGATGCGGTATCGGTCTATTTGATTTCTGGTCTTCGCCAGCCGCACGTTGCAGACTTCTTCAATTGCATCGTGGACGTTTATGCGTTCTGTTCGGCTGAGCGCAATCGCTTCGGCGAGTATGACATGATCGGCGACGGTATCAACAGTGCGCTCTGCTTCATAACCGGTCGAATCGGGTTCGCGCACCAGGCGCGTCCCCGCGACAGAAGATTGTATAAAATCGTTTGGCGTCAGACCCAGAATCTCTGCCTCGCGAAAAGCGGTCGATTGCGACAGCATATGCGCCAGTATCTGCAGCTCCAGCTCGCGCTCTTCCAGCAGAGCCGCGTACCGGGGCGGCATATCTTTTCGCTGTTTTTCTGATGGTCTGACTAACGCAACCATACGGGGCTTTCTCGAATCCTTTGGTCGTTACGGACCGACCGCGCCTTCATCCTCTGCGTGTTCGTGCCGTTGTCCATACGGGACAAACAGCTTCTGCGGCGGCGAAACATAAAACGCCGCCAGTTGAACAACAACCGCTAACGTTATAAAGCCAAGCAAAACCAGGAATCGACGCTTATCCATCTTTTCGGCTCGATAGCCAATGAAGATCGAAAAACCGATGATTGCCAGCAGTAATGCCATTTAACAAACCCTTTTGGATTGAGTGTTTAACGCGTCATCACAGCACGCCGTTAAGACACTCCTTCCCCGCCTACTCTTCATCAGTATTTGTATCGGCCCTAACAATCGTGATGTTTATTACTAATTCTCGTGCAAAACGGGCGCAGACATTCATCCCGCGCGGTTTATAAATCGATATCGCCAGACGAACTTTCATGCCCTATTTCTTATCGGAACTTTCAAGACGTTGAACTCGTACAATTGTTTTCAGATTCGGAGTGTTGTTGGCAAAAAAACCGAATGTAAGTCTCTCTTTTCACACATTTAAACCCAAAGTGAATTGTGGCTCTTGGCGTAGTTGAAGCTAACCGCTGTTTAAGGCGGCAGAAAGGATAGCTTTGTGATCGAAGCGAGTAATTTATCCAAGGTCTTTACAGACAAAAAACGCGGCGAGGTTCGCGCCGTCGACGGCATCAGTTTCAAATGCCGTCCCGGCTCGATATTCGCTTTGCTGGGTGCAAACGGCGCCGGCAAAACGACCACGCTGCGGATGCTGGCGACCATTCTCACACCCACTTCAGGTGAAGCGACCATCGCCGGTTACAACGTCATCGACGAACCTGCAAAGGTCCGCTCCAAAATCGGCTTTCTTTCCGGCACTACCGGCGTTTACGGAAAGCTCTCCCCCCGTGAAATGATCGAATATTTCGGGCGACTTTATGGACTCGAAGACAGTGTAATCAAGCAAAGGTCCGAACACCTCTTCGACATCCTGAATATGCGCGATTTCGTCAATGGTCGCTGCGACAAACTCTCGACCGGGCAAAAACAAAAAGTCTCCATCGCCCGCTCGATCATTCACGAACCGCCGGTGATGATCTTTGACGAGCCGACCTCTGGGCTTGACGTAATGAGTTCACGCACCATCATGACCTTCATCGAAAACTGTCGAAAGCAGGGCAAAACAATCATCTACTCCACTCATATCATGAGCGAGGTCGAACGGCTCTGCGATGAAATCGGGGTCATCCATAACGGTCAGATTCGCGCGATCGGCACTCTGCAGCAGTTGCGTGAACAAACTGGCGAACAGAACCTTGAAATGGTCTTTTTGAAACTGTGCGGTGAAGGGAGAACCGAAAATGGCTTTTAAAAATTCTCTGATCGTATACCGCAAAGAACTGACCGAAGCGTTCCGCGACAAACGCGTGATCTACAGCACGATCATTTCGCCGATGCTGGTGATTCCCCTGCTCTGGTGGGTGATGGGCTATTTCATCATGCAGCGGAACACGGAATCAAACCAGGAAGTGTTGAAGATCGGTATGATCGATCATTCAGGAAACGACAAACTCTCAGCTTTTCTGAAGAATGACAATACGCTGGATATCACTCCGGTCACTGACGTCGCCGATGCACAGCAGCAGATTCGCGACCGAAAGCTGCGCGCTGTCGTGGAAATCCCACAGCAGTTCCAGTCGCAGCTCGACGCCGATCAAAACACCCAGGTTCAGGTTTACTTTGATCGCTCGAACGAGAAATCGACCACTGCGGAACAGCGCGTCGAAAAATCGCTGACCGATTTCAATGACAAAATAGTCAACGATCGTCTTAGTCGTCACAATCTTTCAAAAGACATCCTGAAACCTGTCGAATTGAAAGAGCAAAATGTCGCGTCCAGCGACAGCATGGGTTCTCTGATTCTGAGCGCGATTCTCCCGTACATTCTCGTGTTGATGGGCTTTTTTGGTGGAACAACGGTCGCGTTCGATATCGCCGCGGGAGAAAAAGAACGGGGAACACTCGAAACCCTCCTCGTCTCATCCGCCACACGAACAGAAATCGTAATAGGAAAATTCCTGACGATCTTCACTGTGTGCTCGCTGGCCGCGGTTAGCTCGATTGTCGGTCTAGTACTGACATTTCAGAGCGGCCTGAAAGCCTTTTCCTTTATGGCCAAAGGCAAGATGAGCATCTCTTATCCTTCGGTCGCATTGATCGTAGTGATGATCATTCCGTTGATGTTGATGTTCGCTGCTGTACTGCTGGCGCTTTCGACGTTCGCCCGCAATCAGAAAGAAGCGCAGACGATGTTTCTGCCGCTGACGCTGTTTGTAACAATGCCAGCCGCGCTGTCATTTGTTCTGGGCGCAGAGACAACGCTTAAGTCAAGCGTCATCCCATTGATGAACGGCATTTACCTGATCAAACAAGCCCTTCAGGGAATATTCGATCCGACGTTTATTGGTCTGGCTCTGCTGTCGTCTGTTATTTACGCGGGACTGGCAATAGTGTTGAGCCTGGCACTCTTCAACCGCGAAGAGGTTTTGTTTAGAAGTTAGTTCGGTAAAACACCCCTTGAGCTCAAACTGTGGTGTTATGTATTAATAATGCTCTGAGAGTAGTGCTCTCAGAGCATTATTAATCGAGTTTAGACCCCGATTCGGTAGAATGGTGACGCAGATCGAGATCACACAAGAGACTGCTGCTATCGGACCAAGCGATAGCCGTCGACCATTTACAGAGATGAGCGCTAATGTCTTATCTGGCGGTACTAACATTTTTCTCCGCGTAGTTGTACCCGAACATCCCGGGCATGAAGTTGCTGTTCTTCTCTTTGCAAGAGCCTCAAGCACACAGCTATTCCGTTCGAAAACACCTTAACACTGCTGCCTGACAGTCGTTCCTACTTCGACAACTTGAAGGCACAGGTGACTTTGCTCTCCGGCTCATGAATATGATTGGATTCCATGCTGATATATAATTTCGAATCGCTTTTACAATCAACAAAAGGTGGTGCACCCGTGAAGCTACGCAAATGTGCTCTTCTATTAATAGTTCTCTCTATGCTGACAGTCACGCTGGCACAAACGCAGTTCGCTCCGGCGGTAACGCAATATATCACGACTCAGGATCCGGTGATTGCGCTGGAACACATCAGAGTCATCGACGGAACAGGCAGCGAGGCTAAACCCGATCAAACCATCATTATCCAATTCGGTAAGATCATGGCAATGGGCAAGAGCGGCACCGTTCACGTACCATCCGACGCAAAGCGGTTTGACCTTAACGGCTATTCCGCATTGCCAGGCATGGTGGGCATGCACGAGCACCTGTTCTATCCCAGCGGAGGCGGTCTCTATCACGACATGCCGTTCAGCTTTCCGCGTCTCTATCTGGCGGCAGGCGTCACTACTATTCGCACCGCCGGCAGTTTTGAGCCTTATTTCGATCTCGAGATAAAACGATCTATCAACGCAGGCAAAGTTCCCGGGCCAAAGATCAACGCCACCGCTCCTTATCTGGAAGGCGCTGGCACATTCATCCCCCAGCTTCATCAGTTGAGCGGCCCCGACGACGCCACCCGTACAGTAGATTACTGGGCGCAGGAAGGCGCTGGATCGTACAAAGCCTATAATTATGTCACTCGCGCAGAGCTGAAAGCTATCGTCGAAGCCGCGCATCGCCATCATCTGAAAGTGACCGGCCACCTTTGCTCCATCGGTTATCGCGAAGCGGCCGAACTTGGCATTGACAATCTTGAACATGGTCTGACAGTCGACACTGAGTTTTTCCCCGGCAAACAACCTGATGTTTGCCCGGACCCGAATCAGGCTACGGCGGCGGCGTCAAAGCTGGAAATCAGCAGCGAACCAATTCAGACCACCATCAAGATCCTGGTCGATCATCACGTAGCAATTACTTCGACCTTGCCGGTGTTCGAACAACTCGTATCATCGCGCCCTGACGTCTCGCAAGAGGTTCTCGACATGCTTACGGAATCCGCTCGCAAGGCATATAAATCGAACCGTCAATTTATCGCTCAAGCGAAAGACAGCCCGTGGCCGTTGATGTTCAAACACGAAATGGAATTTGAAGTCGCGTTCGTTCGCGCAGGTGGAGTCTTAATGGCGGGTCTTGATCCAACCGGCATCGGCGGAGTGATTGCGGGTTATGGCGATCAGCGAGAGGTCGAGCTCCTGGTCGAAGCTGGCTTTACCCCACTTGAAGCGATAAAGATCGCCAGCCTGAACGGCGCGATATTTCTTGGTATTCAGGACAAAGTCGGCTCGCTGGCAATCGGCAAACAAGCCGACATAATGATCGTCAACGGCGATCCATCGAATAACGTTCAGGATATTGAAAAAGTGGAAACAGTGTTCAAGGACGGCGTTGGCTTCGATTCCAAAAAGCTAAAGGACGCCGCCCGCGGCCAAGTCGGAATAAGATAGCCGTCCACTACTTCTCTTTTGGTTACGACTGGAACTTGCTCACAAGACTTTATCGCGCGGGGAATATTCCTGCCAGCGCGATAAAGTAGCTGGATCCTTCCGGCGCTTTACCTTTGTAGTTAGGAAGTCCGAAGGTCGTTTTACCGTCGCCTCCAAACTTGTTTCCGATGAGAGTAAACAAGGCTCGCTCTTTCTCGATGGGCATTATTTGCCCAAGACATTCAGCCCAGCCCCGCGGTGCAAAGTTGTAAGGGAATATTTGAAGCTGACCAATGAATGGTTCCATTTAATGTTCCTCCGATAATGACATTTGAGCTGTTATTTCAGGGCCAAGAAAAGAACAACGTCTAAATTGATGTTTTGTTATAAGCTAATTTTACGCTCCAAACAACGTCCATTAGTAAATTTGTGACCGAATTATTGTTGCCAACCATATAATTTGGCCGCGTTATCGTGAAGTACCATATGTGCAATCTGTATAGCACGCTCTCTTGTGATCTGGCCGTCCTGTATCATCCCGGTTAATGCAAGGGCCAAAGCTTCGCGCGCCGAATGCGTCGTCTGCCAACCAATTTCTTCCCAGTTGATTTCCGGAGTGTTGGGATAGAGATCCGTACCGAACAAGACTTTCTCAGGATACCATTCAAGCCAGTCACGCAGCACTTCGCTCAGATGTCGAGTTGAAAGCATCCACGTCTGTTGAGAGAAGTCGGCATACACGTTCGGCTTCATCAGCATATAAGAAACGTATTTTGTGAAAGGACCCGCTCCGCCGTGAAGTAATACAAAAGTAGTCTTCCGCAACGAAGCATCATTCAGCAATGAATCCAGGTTTGCCGGATTAGAACCTTCCAGCATGAAGTAAGTTCCGCATCCGCCGCCGGTATGAAAATGAACCGGCAAGCTCTGGCGACCGGCCTCGCGCGCTATGGCACGTATAAGATAATCCTGTAGCTTGATGTAATCCTGTTTTGGTGGAACGCCTCCTTTAATAAAACGCGCATAGATCTGCCCTGCCTCATTCATTGCCGCTGCCTGGTTCGCTGGTATAGGACCAAAGTCGAGTGTTCGCAGATACGCCGCTTCAAACTTAATCGCCACCGCGCCGTTCTGCTTCTCCCAATCAAGCAACCGAGCGATAACTTTGCTTTCATATTCGGCCAGCGTCGCGGGCAGCTCGGCGAGGCCTAAGTCTTTCAGGTATCGTTTGAGTACCATCTCTTCACGCGAATAAAAGAACTTCCGATCAGGCGTCTCATTAGCGACGCTCTGATTGTCCAGCGGCAACAGCAAAGCATCGTCAAACGGTACCCACCGGAAACGCGGAGACTTTAGTCCTCGTCCCAGCTCAACTCGATTTGCCAGTTCTGACTCAATTCCCAGTTGATCCAGTACCCAATTAGGAAAGTTGTCGCCTTGCTGCTGGTGAACCTTCTCTTTTAATTGCAACAGTTCCTTCACGTGTTCCGGACTGGCGTCATTGTAGGGGTACCCGTACAGAGCCTTCCAGGCAGGCAGAAACTGCGGATTGTCGGGCCTGGCGTTAGTTGGAGGATCGCTCGGTTCCAGCGGATCGCACGGCAGCGCGTCGAAATCGTCGTCCTTTTCGCCGGGCGAGACGACTTTTGGCGGGTGCGAATGATTATCGATAGCTTTGATCTTGTTGATTTCGGCCAAAAGCTGCGGATCAGCCGATTGCGCCGGCGCGAGCGTCGGTCCAAGCAGCAGAACGATTTGTAATAGCGCGACGATACTTTTCCTGAGCATTAACCACCACTTTCCGGCGAGCCGGTTTGACCTTTTCCGGACCGCCATAATGTCCTCGGGACATCTGATGGTAGGTCCGGTGGACCGACTGAGTTTTGCAGCCCGGACTCCCTCAAGTCAAGCTCGACTTGTAATGCTCCGTAATGTTTGCTCAACGAGTTGTTCATAATAGGAATGTAACGGGCCCCACGCATTACAGGCAAGTAAGCATCAAGGCTCGCGGCAGTCCGTAGTACCTTGACGACTCGCGCGGTTTCACTCAAGAATTGGTTATGGCTGAGAAGTGTTCAAGTATCGCTCCGAAACCCGCAAAGATCTATCTGCCGAAATTCGACCGTGTGCCCGCGACTGTTCTCGATTACCTGGTTGAGCGGTTTCCAGGGATCGAAAAGGAAACATGGCTTGAGAGAATGAATTCGGGCAAAGTGGTTGATGAAGAATCAATCGCAGTGAATCCCGCGACTCCTTATCGTTATGGAAAGACCATTTATTACTTCCGCGAAGTAGCTGACGAGCTGCAGATTCCTTTTCAGGAAACGATTCTATTTCAGAACGACGATCTGCTGGTTGCGGATAAGCCTCATTTCCTGCCTGTGACTCCGACAGGTCCGGCGGTGAATGAATGCATGCTGTCGAGGTTGCAACGGCGGACCGGGATTCAGGACTTGTCGCCGATTCACAGGCTGGATCGAGATACGGCAGGCTTGGTGCTATTCAGTACTGTCAAAAAGACAAGGCATCTTTATCACAAATTGTTCGTGGAGCAGAAAGTCGCGAAGAGATACCTGTCCGTTGCGCCAATACCGACAAGCAGCGATGTGAAAGCTGGCACTGAATGGACGGTTGAGAATCGCCTTGGTCCTGGCGAACCGTGGTTCAGAATGAAGGTTATTGATGGACCAGTAAATGCTCGGACGAGAATTGTGCTGAAGGAAGTGTGCGAAGATCGCGGACTGTTTGAGCTATGTCCGGCAACCGGCAAGAAGCATCAACTTAGAGTTCATATGGCTGCAATAGGATTCCCTATCGTCAATGATTGCTTTTATCCCGAGCTGAATCAATTTGCTTTGTCGGATTTCAGCAGACCGCTGCAACTCCTTGCAAAACGGATTGAATTCCACGATCCCGTAACCGACAAAGATTTTGTGTTTCAATCAATCCGGGAGCTTTCAGCCTGATAAACCGGTAGCCCACCGTCGAACCGCTAGCGAGCCGTCGTGACTGTTTGCAAGCCGTTCTTTTTCGGCGATCAGGGGCTGTGACGGCAAATGGCCATGTTCCGGCCTAATACCGTCGTGTCACACGAAGTGTCACAGCGCTATTTATAGATAGCAAAGAACTTGCCGTTGTGTGACTCCTGTGACATCACTTGGCCAAATTCCGAAGCGGTGGTTGGTCTGCGCTCGATTTTGGCCTGCCGTGCTTTCAAGACACCGGGTAAGCAGTTGTGTCTAAAACACCTGGTTTCATTGGAATTGGCGGTTTATTCGCCAGCGCAGACTGAATGTCTGATGCGGCCCCTGAAGCTGTGACGGCAATTGGCAACAAACCCGAATGTGACGCCTGGGTGTCGCGGCACAAATCATAGCAAATAAACGGCTTGCTCCATACTGTGACGGTGTGACATCACTTGGCCAAATTCGGTAAATCGTGGCGCGGAGTTCAGTCCGCGCAAGTTCCAGACCGGTCAACATTAGGAGCAACTGCATACTCCCTCGCCCCGCAGGTAACCGCTAGCGCATCGGTTAATCATCCGTTCATTGTCGTTTTGGTACGATGTCTAACTTGCGAAGGCTGTGCCCTCCCACGTTTGATTAGTCGCTCGTTCAAAAAGAGGTACCTATGAACTCGATGCCAAATCTCCGACTGATTGTGATCTTTGTAATTACGATATTGTTGCTCGGAACAGCCCCGATTTTGCCCGCCCAGGGGGCGGTTTACCGGATTGCTCACACCTATAAGCTAGGCGGAAATGGCAGTTGGGACTATGTCGTCCCTGATCCGCCGAATCATCGGTTGTTCATTGGACGAGAGAATCGCGTGATGGTTGTGGATGAGAACGACGGTAAACTATTGGGCGAAGTGATGGGCATCAATGGCGCGCACGGTGTTGCAATAGTCGGGCATACCGGTCATGGATTCGCAACTTCGGGCAATGATGGATCGGTATTAATGTTCGATCTAACGACTTTCAAGGTGCTGGGTAAAATTCCCGCGGCCGAAGACGCCGACGCAATCATCTATGACAGCGCCTCTGATCGGGTCTTCACCTTTAACGGCGACGCGCATTCATCAACCGTCATCGACCCCGGCCCGGCCAAACTGATTGCAAATATCAACCTCGGAGGCAAGCCGGAATATGGCGCTTCGGCGGGCGACGGTAAAGTCTACGCCAATATCGTCGACAATGGTGAAGTTGTCGAGATCGATGCGAAGAAACTGACCGTGACGCGCCGGTGGTCGGTTGCCCCGGCAAAACAGCCGGTTGCAATGGCTATTGACACTAAACATCACAGGCTTTTCAGCGGATGCCGCAGCGGAGTGATGGCTATATCGGATTATCAGTCAGGGAAATTGGTCACAACTGTGCCGATTGGAACGGGTGTTGACGGCGCAGGATACGATCCCGCCAGCGGCGACGCTTTCGCGTCATGTGCGGATGGGACACTGACCATAATTCATCAGGACGACGCGGACAAATATCGCGTTTTGCAGACTCTGCAGACGGCGCAGGGCGGCCGAAATATGGGCTTGGATCCAACGACTCATCGAGTATTCGTGGTCAGCACCAAGTTCGGACCAATGCCTGAATCCGCCGGCGGCGGCAGACGCCGACCGCCAATTCTGCCGGATTCTTTTATGGTGATGGTGATTGAACGCTGAGAAACCGCGCTACTTGCCTGGTTTCAGTTTTTGCTGAAACCAGTCTGTTATCGTATTAATGACATTTTCACGAATTGTTGATTCCGGAAGCGAGCTGTATTCGCTGAATGCTCCCGTCTTTGAAATCAAAAACAGGTGGTTAAGTCCCGGAAATATCTTCATCGTGACGTCCTTGTTACCGGCCTCGCGGGCAGCTTTTTCCAGCGTCGGAGCCTGATCGGCCGTGACTTGCTGGTCCAAGGCTCCCTGCAAAATCAATATCGGTTGATGCACTTTCTCAATCGTCGGAAGCGGGTCGTATTTCAAAAAGGTTATCATCCAGGGCAGTTTCAGTTGGCCTGGGAGCGACGGGTCATTAGTTCCGCTCATCGCCTCCTGAAGCAGTTTCTGCTGTTTGTCCAGCAACTCTTTTTTCTCTTCACCTGTTTTGCCTGCGTTGTCGATGGCAAACTCCGCCTGGGACATACTCACTTTTTCGCCGGTTTTCGCGGTGCCGGCCATCAATGCGATTGCCGCGATCTTCGGGTCGGTCGAAGCAACGATCGGAGCGATCACGCCACCTTCGCTGTGGCCGATCAAACCAATTCGATTCGGATCAATCTCCGGACGAGTGCGGAGGTAAGCAACCTGAGCGCGAGTATCATCGGCAAAGTCGAATGTCGTTGCTTCTTTCAGTCCTTCCAGCCCTGTCGACTTTCCAACGCCGCGATCGTCTACGCGAAGAACGGCGATGCCATTGCTGGCTAATGCTTCTGCAATTTGGCGGAATGGTTTGTAATTTTCGAGGCCCGGCAATGGGATCGGTTCATCTCTCGTCTGCTGCCCTGAACCGGTGATGGTGATCACCGCTGGAAATGGTTTATGTCCTGTTTTTGGCAGCAACAGTGTGCCACCCAGGGTATGGCCTTTTGCCTGAACAGTAACTTCCTCAGCTGTAAATGGAGCATTGGCCGGAGCGCTATAATCTATTTCCTTAGAGGGGTGTCGTTTTGCAGCTTCAGCTACGGCCGTGCGTACCGATTCAATATTGCCGGCGTATTCCTGACGAATCGCTTCTATAGCCTGGCTGGGAATAGTGACGTAAATTAGCTTGCCATCCGTGTCAGTCCAGATACTGATTCCAAGCGTCAGATTGGCCGTAGCCACGTAATGATCGAGTTTTACCGGAATGCCATCGATCGACACGCCTCTTTCTCGTGCCTCAACCGTGACCGGAAGATTGGCCATAACAGAAGGAACAAAGCCGCTGAAATTCTGGACGCCCCCTTTCTTTTGGTCATAACGCTGTATCAAAAAGTAGTAGTGATGCCAGACCAGATTCTCAAGGATAACTGCGTTAGGGCTCGTCTTACCCATGGCTTCCTTGATTCCCGTAACATTTACGGCTCCATTGTCGAATGCGAACAGCAGCTTTATGTTTGGTTCCTGATCTAATTCAAAGCTTTTTGGCGCGCCATCTTTATAAGCGGTTGTGGTCTTGAAATTTAATGGTTGCCCGGTCAGGTTTACCGAACTGCTGCTTTCGGCGTTGTTAGCATCTTTAATCGTGAAGCTTTCCGTGCCAGCATCTTTTGCGTTCTTATATAACTGGAATTTGCCTGAATCCATCACGTTACTTCCTGCCTGGGCGTACGAAATCTGACAGAACCCTGCAAGTAACAACACGAACATGTATAACTTCATTGTTTTCTCCATTTAGTGCATTTACGATCTTAGATGGCGACAATTTGGGATGTAAAAACGCCATAATTGTTGTCATATTGCCTTATGCTTTCGGACATGATGATTGGGCGAATATGCCTGAAGTACCACTTAATTGCCTCTAAAACTTACGCTTTTTGTCACCGGGTGCCGCGTGGCACGTCGCTTGACATCATGTTTGCCACGAACGATAGCTGGAACTTTCGCACAGGCGCCAGCAGGCGCGAGGGCAACAGCTAAGCTCTTTTTCAATAAACTTTCACCGATAAGGGCATACCGTCGCGAAAGCGCGGGACGCAAAGCCGCCAGCCTAAGGTCAACCCAAAGTTGTCTAAGGTAGTGGGGCCGCCGAAGTGAGAGTCTCTCCGAAGAACTTCCTTCCTTCGAGCCGTTTCCGGTTCTTCTCAATGAGACAACAATTCTAGGTGAAAGTTGAAGCTCTGTTGTGGTGGTTAGCAAGGAGCCTTCACAGCAGCGCAGTTGGGCATAAATTAAACCGCGCGTGCGGTCCGGCGAAGGTCGCTGCGCGATTGGCAAGGAGAAGTGCACGAGTTTCGGTGCGATGGCAATATGCGGAAGCTCAAGTTCAACAGGAAAACCACTACACCTGCTGTCGCAAATACTCCTGTTCAAGCTCATGTGACTGTTCCAAATGAAAGAGCTCATGCTCTGATCGCTTGTCGAAAAGGTTTGTTTCGCCATCTTTGGAAGTTGCGTTAAAAAGGCTCAAAGGGCCTGGCCCAAAGTCAGGCCCTGTTTTTCTTCCCGCTCGATTATCCCAACAAAATAAACCTGATCAGTATTGGCAGCAGAGCGATGTAGCCCAGGTATAAGTAGACTCGTTTATTGCCCATGTTGAATGTGTATCCGACGCCAACCAGTTTCTCTACCATTAGAGCAGGATCATCCGGGTTGTAATAGATTAAACCTCCCCAGTACCAGCGGTCAGCGTCAGATTGGCGTTGCACATAAGACCGCCCGAATTTCTCTTTCATCTTGCGATTAACGATCATCATCCTATAGATGAAATAGCCGGTCGTAATCATCGTCAGAAGGGCTAATCCGAAAATCGCCGCGGTGATCAATGGCACGTTAGATGGCGCAAGCACATAAACAATAATGCTGAGAGAGATCGCCCCCATCATCAGGGATAGAAACAGGCGGACGATATCTATCATCTGCATGTTTACTTTCAGCACTTCTTCTTTCGATTGGAGGTATTCTTTGGTGCGTTGCGCCGGCAAAGTCATTTTTGCCTGCATCAGACCGTGTTTAATGAGAAGCATCATTCCCTGAAGGTAGATCATCATGATCGGCGCAGAGAAGACGCTGCCGAAACTTTTTGGCGCCCATCTGTTCGGTACTCCTCGAAGGTCCCAGTGCACGGGAATTTTATCCGGCAGGTCCGGGTAGAAATAGGCAAGCACCGGAACAGGAGCGAGAACGGCCACAGCGATCAATATCTCCAAACCGATAGTCGTGTAATCGGCCAGCTTGCGGTTTATCAGCGCCGATGCGAACTTTTGATTCTCGTCAACAATCGCGTAAGGTTTCACCTTCTGATAAAAGACGATATAGAGTATCTGAGCCGCTGGCATAAACAAAACCAGCCAGGCTAATCGCGCAAATGACATCTGCGGACGAAAGATCGCGATGATAAATGGAATCGCTTCGATTTCCACCAGAGTCATTACCAGCCAGAAGTAATACCGATGCAGCAATCGTTTGCCTTCGTTGTCATAAAACTCACGATTGACTCGCACGCCGAAGAAAGCTTCCTCGCCACGCATCACTGGCATCCACATAAACAGCGCCAGTGCAAACAGACCTATTAACATCGAAATAACCAAGGCAGTTGACATTTTCCTCTCTCTTAATGCGCAACTCTAAAGCGATTTCCTACTTCGCTCCCTCTACGAGTTGACGCAACTCCTCTCTGACGATGCCCATAATCTCGCCGCGCGGCAGACCGGCCAAGACGAATTGAGTGAGCGCAGCACGCAACGGTTTGCGCATATCATCTTCAGACGTCTCAACCGAAGTCCGCGACGTGACAATCGCACCAGAGCCGTGGCGTACGTTAATCAACCCTTCGCGCTGCAGCTCTCTATAAGCAGCGGCGACTGTATTCAAATTGACGCCCAGATCTCCGGCGATCTGGCGGACAGGAGGCAAAGCCGTGCCTTCGGTCAAGTCGCCTTTGGCAATCAGGGCTTTGATTTCATCAACCACCTGCTGATAGATGGGCCGGCGGTCCGCTGTATCGACTGTTATGAACATCTCATGGACCTCATACGATGAAAAATTGTCTAGTGTTCCTATACACTAGACAATTTTTTAAGTCAAGGAAAGATAAGAGTCGGTTCTTTGAGACAAATAACTGGACGGGTTGTATTTTTAACGGTTTCTTGTGGTCACGATGAACAGTCACCCGAACTCGACCATCCGTTTTTGGGCTTGTGGATTCAGCGGAAAGAGCTTTCCGTCTAGGTCTATGTTCATATTGCCGGCCTGTGCGTACGTAAAGAATTCGTTTACATCCATCACCATCGACATTGTTTCCACATAATCATTTCCGTCTATGCGCCTTTCTTCCACGGTAGGCGTAAAAGAACCCAATTTCCGCTCGCCCATAAGAAAAGTGAGGTGGGTCTGATTGGGGTGGGAATATCCGTATGGTGAGCGAACGGTGAGAATAAATCGGATCTCCGTCACGCGAGTTGTTTGAGTTCGCCCGTGATACCTGGCTTCCGCGCTGAGAAACAGTCTTACTTTTTCAGTTTCCGAGATTTCCAGTTGATGGAACCCAACGGTGGTTTCATCGCGCGCTTCGTCGTATGTCGTAGCTATTTTAGATTTGTCGTTCTCAGTCTGAGAAGATTTATCCTGTGCCGCACCTTGAACCGCAACCAAAGCCAGAAAAACAAGAATGCACAAACAGCGATAAAGGTTCGCCATAAGACCTCTTTTCGCGTATGGTTTTCGTAGTATATAGATGAGAGGTTCAAATAGTTCAAGTGCGACAGCTCTTCACGGAGAGTTTAAATCGCAGACGAGAATGGAACGCTCTATATGTGGCCCTACGTTATAGTTCTATTAGTTTTTATCGCAATCTGCTGGGGAATAGCGGCAGAGAATAAACGCATCAGATCGCGAACCGCCGAAGAATACGAGCGCGACGTCGCCGATCCTAAATTGAAGGCGACACGCGCGGCGTTGTCACCGTTTGAGTATTTGATAAATAAACAGGCAGAAGCTGCTCACGAAATGCGAATGAATGAACGCTACGGACACAGCCAGGTATTGAAAAAGAAAGATATGGGTCCTGATGATACCGGCGAGCAAACTGACGATGATGAAGAATGATTCAGGGCTCGAAAGTGTCGGTGATAGCCTCTTTCCCTAAGGAAATCGATCTGGCCTTCTGCGGTTGACCGCGCTGTTCAAGTAGCGCAAAGACTTTCTCGTCGTCTTCTTCATCCAGCAACTGGCGCTTGGCTTCAAGAATTAGTTTAGCCAGATCCTCGGCGCGATCGTGATAACGGGTGTCGAGGGCTATTAGCTTTTCAAGAACCGCGCGTTCGCGCTCTGAACGGCTGACGATCTTTGCGACTTCGGAAGCGTCGGCAAATTCGCGAGGCACGCTTTCATTGTGAAAGATCAAACCCATTGGCTCGGTTTGCGCCATCACCTCGTCGCGAATCTGTTTCAGCTCCAGCAGAGAGTTTTTGAAGCCTATCGTTCCGGTCAACGTTATCTCTACAATCGGGGACAGGCTATCACCATTGTGGGCGCTGTTCTCAAGAGCAAATCTCTTCAATTCCTGATTGGCGATTTCGGGATCGTAGTGCCGCGTAACGTCGAATTCCAGGCGTTTGAACGGCCGCTGGCTGTAATCGCGAATCAGCTCTGCATGCGCTTTTCCGTCTTTTATCTCGACGAAATACGCCCCGCGCCGTTCGGTGTATTCATCGATGCTGCAGGCTTCTAACGATCCAGGATTGTACGCCCAGTCTTCAATAACAAAGTTCTTGTGAATGTGCCCGAGCGCAACATAATCTGTGTTCTCTTTCAAAGTCAGCAGCTTGTTCAATGCCAGCGCTGGTATAGGTTTGTTCAGCTGCCCTTCGACTTCGGTGTGCAGCAATAAAATGTTGAACGCGTTATCGCGATGATTGCGCGCAAGAGCGTCGCACAGTTCCGGCAGCTCGTGGGTAACGCTTGCGCCGTACCACTGCGAGCCGAATATGCGCACCTCATTGAAATCGATATACCAACCGCGACGTGTATTGTCATTCCAAGGACCAAACCGCGCAGCTTCAGTCTCTTCGTCGTATTGTGGTTCGAGCAAGCGGAAATAACCGAGCTGCGACAGACTGCGCAACCACGAAAATCGGCTGTTCGATTCACGCTGGTCGTGGTTACCTTCAATGGCGAATACGGGAATGTTTGCTTCGCGCAACGCTTGCAACCCGACAATCGCGTGCGTGGCGGCCTGCGAATCGATCTGCCTGCGGTCAAACAGATCTCCGCCAATTAACACGAAATCAACTTTTCGCTCGATCGCGTGGCGCGTGATTACATCGTACCAGGCATTGAAGAAATCTGTCGTCCGCTCTTCGATGCCGTAACGTTTTATGCCCAGATGGATATCTGAAATATGCAGGAATTTCGTCATTATTCTCTCTGACGTTTATGATACTGAAATAAGGAAGTCGAGTCGATAGAGATAGTTTGATTCCCTATCTCTTATAGAATTGCTTGTTATAAAAAGGAGCGAGTGCAGCAAGCAACGCAGCTTCGAAGCTCTGTCGTCGAGTAAGAAGATCCAGAGTCAGCACACCCCACGTTCCCTGTTTACTTCTGACATCGTGCTCGCCGGCGATTCGGTCTATAACAACGCTCAATTCATCGCCACCCTCGAACACACCTGCGGCAATCTGGCGGGGAACTTCGATACTGGGGCTGCTTCCGA
>DASRDY010000023.1:0-35517 GCA_035652355.1 Blastocatellia bacterium | reverse complement strand
GAAATTCGGCAGTGATCCCGGCATCCTGAATCAGACGCTGAATCTTAATGACCATCTTTACAGGATCGTTGGGGTAATGCCGGCCGTATTTCAGTTTCCTGAGCGCGGCACACAGGTGTGGACTCCTCTCGCCTTTACTGAGCAGGCCCGCGGAAACCACGGCAGTCATTACCTGCAGGTCGTGGGGCGGATAAAGCCAGAGGTAACACTCGAACAGGCTCAATCGGATCTGAGCACGATTGCGCACAGGCTTCAAGAGTCCTATCCCAACACCAACAAGGGTTGGGAAGTGAAGATCACGCCGCTGCTTAAGTATCAGGTAGGAGACATGGCTGTTGCGCTTTACGCGTTGTTGGGGGCGGTCGGCATGGTTCTGCTGATAGCCTGCGCCAATATTGCCAACCTGATGCTGGCTCGCGCGACCGCCAGGCAAAAGGAGATTTCGATACGATGCGCCCTGGGAGCAAAGCGCTCGCGCATAGTCAGGCAGTTGTTGACCGAGAGCATTTTATTATCTGTAATTGGCGGTTTGGCCGGATTGCTTCTGGCAGGATGGGCGCTTGATCTACTGCTGGCCTTTGTACCAAAGAATCTTCCACGCGTTCAGGATGTGCATATTGACGGCCGCGCAGTTGGTTACACTATCGCAATAAGCTTTATTACGGGAATTCTGTTCGGATTAGCTCCGGCTATTCATGCATCGAGTACCAATCTGGCGGATTCGTTAAAGGATAATGCGAGAGGATCGACTGGAAGCGTTCACAAGGCGGGCATTCGCAGCCTGCTGATAATGGTGGAGCTTGCTCTATCAATGATGCTGCTGGTGGGCGCGGGATTGATGATCAAAAGCTTTATTCGCCTTACGCATGTTAATCCTGGATTCAATCCCAGTGATACGTTGATGGTGAGCATTAACCTGCCTGGGAGCCGATATAAGGATGATCCGCAACAGGCAGCATTTTTCCGACAGCTTCTGCAAAAAGTTTCGGCGACACCTACAGTCACTGCGGCGGGCGTAACGGAATCGTTGCCGATGCAAAATGACTATGTGAATACGTTCCGGATTGAGGGTGAGCCCCCACCAGCTCCGGGGCAGGAACATAACACAAATTATTATTCGGTCAGTCCGGGCTATTTTAAGGCCATGGGGATCCCTCTTGTAAGAGGACGACTCTTTTCTGATAACGCTGTGGCCGACAACCCTCCGGTTGTCTTGATCAGCGAATCGCTTACCAAGCGTTACTTTCCTGATCAGGATCCGATTGGTAAACGGGTCTCAATGTTCGGATACTTTGCGGAAGTCATCGGAATAGTGGGAGATGTCAAACAATATGGACTCGCTTCAACAACGCCAGCCGAATTTTACACGCCGTTTGACCAGAATCCGTTTAGCAGTGTGACGATGGTGATTCGAGGCACGGGAGACGTGACGAAACTCGGCCCCATTGTCAGATCAGAAGTGCTGGATATTGACAAGGACCTGCCGGTTGCAGAAATATATTCCGGAAACAATCTCATAGCCAATTCAGTTAATCGTGACAAATTGACGGTTGTGCTTCTCAGCATCTTCGGAGCTCTGGCACTGGTCCTGGCTTCGGTCGGAATTTATGGGGTCATGTCGTATTCTGTCACACAGCGAGTTGCAGAGATGGGTCTGAGAATGGCACTGGGTGCGCAGGCATCGGATGTTCTCAAACTGATTATCGGCCACGGCATGATTTTGACTGTGATCGGTGTAGTTGCCGGAACGATCGCGTCATTTTTCCTGACTGGCGCTCTGGAGACGTTGCTTTACGGAATACACGCAACAGACCCTGTCACATACATCGAAATTGCATCACTGCTGTGCCTTGTGGCTTTCGTTGCCAGTTTTATACCTGCACGCAGGGCGACAAAGGTGGACCCTATGATCGCGTTGCGTTCGGAATAGAATCCCGTCATCGGTTCTGGGAAAGCAGTTTCCCAGAACCGAACACCCTCCAATATTTTGAGATATAATCAACAGCTACAATCCTAGCTCTATCAATAATTAACCAAATAACGACATTGGCATAGGGTTTGGCTATTAATGCCTTCACCTTTGAGTAATGGTCTCTCTCTACGCGCCTGGACGCACGGTGCTATTTATATTGTTTGAGGAATTTGATGGACAGTATATTTCAGGATCTTCGGTTCGGGATTCGCACGTTATTCAAGAGCCCCGGTTTCACAATTGTCGCCTTAATAACCCTCGCGCTCGGGATTGGCGCGAACAGTGCAATCTTCAGTGTCATAAACGGCGTTCTGTTAAAACCTCTACCATATCCTAATCCGCAAAGCATTGTGCTGATCAATGGCGCGCCTATTTTTCCACCGGACAGCGGTGAACTGAAATCAGAAGCTTTGATGCAGTGGCGCGGTCGGGCCCACTCGTTTGAGCAAATCGGAGCCTATGGCATTTTGTCCAATGGCGTCAACGTTACTGGAGGCAGCGAGGCAGAACGGGTCACCGCAACCGAAGTTGATCCGAACTTCTTCCGTGCTCTTGGCGTCCAGCCTCTTTTCGGCCGAACCTTTAATGATGACGAGCACCAGGCCGGCAAAAATCATGTAGCGGTGATAAGCCATAAGTTGTGGATGACCCGATTCGGCTCTGATCCAAAAATTGTCGGCAAACCGATGGTCATCAACAATACGGACTTTTCAATAATTGGCGTTATGCCGGCTTCAATGCGGTATCCGGAAGGGATCGATCTGTGGATGCCGATCACTTTTGAAGATCGTGTGTTCGGCGGTTTCAGTCTGTCCTACCAGGCGATAGGACGTTTGAAGCCAGGAGTCAGCGCCAGTCAGGCTCAGGCCGAAGTTCAGGCAATCACTGACGAAGAAATCAAGAACCATCCGGACCCTCTGACAGTCGCCTTGATAAAAGAGAAGGTCAAGGTGTCGCCGCTGCTTGAAAGAATAGTAGGCGAGACTCGGCAGTCTCTGTTTGTGGTTTTCGGGGCAGTCGGTTTCGTGCTGCTGATCGCCTGCGTGAATGTGACTAACATTCTGCTGGCGCGCGGCTCAGTCAGGCGACGAGAGATTGCGATTCGGGCCGCGCTGGGCGCCGGCCGCTGGCATCTTGCGAGACAGTTATTGACTGAAAGCCTGTTGCTTTCTCTTTCTGGCGGCGCGCTCGGGCTGCTCGTGGCATTGTGGGGAATCGACGCGTTAAAGACTCTTGGCTCAGTCGGCGTGCCGAGAACGTCAGATGTGAGTTTAGATGGACGTGTCTTTGCGTTCACGTTGTTAACCTCGATAGTTGCTGGAATCATCTTTGGTCTAGTGCCGGCCTTTCAGGCCTCGAAAGTAGATTTAACCAGCGCTCTGAAGGATGGAATATCTCAATCCGGAGCAGGCAAGAGTTTTCAGAGAGTCCGAAGCCTGCTGGTAATTTCGGAAATAGCAATGGCATTGTTGCTTCTGGTCGGATCGGGGTTGCTAATTAAAAGCTTCATTCGGCTCCAGCAGACTGACACCGGCTTCAACTCAAAAAACGTACTGACCGCATCAGTCGATTTACCCAGCAAGAAGTATTCTAAGGACGATCAACGGCTCGCGTTCTTCCGACAATTAATCGAGCGTCTTCGCCATGTGCCGGGTGCGGAATCGGTAGCGGTAACCAGCTCGCTTCCATTCGGCGGTTATACTATTGGTTATCAGATAAAGGTCGATGGGCACACAACTGAGAGCGATTCACAAGAGACTGCGATTACTCGAGAAGTCAGCTCCGATTTCATGAAGGTAATGCAAATTCCTGTTTTGCAGGGACGTGCATTCACCGATCAGGATTCCGAAACTTCAGCCCCTGTTGCCATTGTCAATGATGTGCTGGCGAAAAAATACTGGCCGGGGGAAAACCCTATAGGCAAACGGATCACTCTGGATATTGATAAAAAACCAAGGGAAATCGTCGGGGTTGTTCCGCATACCAGGCATTTTCTGGCGCTCGATCTTGAGTCCGCCGAATTGTACGTTCCTTACACCCAAGCTATGTGGGGAGTGTCTTCGATTGTGATTCGCACGCCGTCTGATCCGACCAAAATCGTTGGCGCTGTTCGAGGCGAAGTAAAAGCGCTCGACAAAGACATTCCTCTCTACGACGTCAAGACCCTGGAAGAGCGGCTTTCCGATTCAATCGCTCGCAACAGGTTTACTTCTCTGCTGTTGGGAATATTTGCGGCCGTAGCCCTGATTCTGGCCGCGGTCGGAATATACGGCGTAATATCTTACTCGGTTTCACAGCGAACTCACGAAATTGGTGTCCGACTGGCGCTTGGCGCACAACGTAAAGACGTGCTGTTGCAGATTGTGAAACACGGTCTGATCCTTACGGTAGCCGGCGTGTTCTTTGGAACTATAGCGTCGTATTTTCTGACGAAGTTTATGGCTGACTTGCTCTATGAAGTGAAGGCAACCGATCCATTAACGTTTTCGATTATTCCTGTAATCCTGGCTGTTGTGGCTTTGGCGGCATGTGTTGTGCCGGCGATAAGAGCAACAAGAGTCGATCCGATGGTAGCGCTCAGATACGAGTAAAGGCACGTTCGGGCTGTTCGCATAGTGCCTTCGCATATTGGAGGACAAATGGACAATCTGTGGCAGGACTTGCGCCATGGAATTCGGGTTCTGATCAAGAATCCCGGATTTACTATTGTTGCGGTAATTTCACTGGCCATCGGAATAGGAGCTAACAGTGCCGTATTCAGCGTCGCCAATTCGCTGTTGTTGCGGCCGCTTCCTTACAAAAATGCTGATCGCGTGGTGATTCTTTGGAACAGCTCACCGGGAGCCAACATACAACAGGATTGGCTTTCGGCCGGAGAATACCAGGATATCAAGACGCAGAATCACGTATTTGATCACGTCGCGATCGCACGAGGATTTAATCTTAACTTTACTGGTGTTGGCGAGCCGGAAAGAATTGACGCAATCATGGTGTCATCTTCTTTATTTCCGCTGTTGGGAGTTAACGCGGCTAAAGGTCGCGTTTTTTTACCCGAGGAAGATGTTCCCGGAAAAGCAATATCAATAATTCTGAGCGACGGTTTCTGGCAAAGGCGGTTCGGCGCAGATCCCGATATCGTCGGGAGATCGATAACGCTGAACGGCAGTAACTTCACGGTTGTCGGAGTTATGCCTCGCGGCTTCAATCTTCCCAAAGAGGTTTTGCCTACTGTTGCCGGAGTTGAAAAAGCAGACATCCTGGTTTCGTTGCCATTGTCGGAAAACGCGTTGCGCGACCGCAATAGCGAAGATTTCAATATTATAGCTCTCTTGAAAAATGGAGTTACACCGGCAAAAGCTCAAGCCGACGTAGACACCATCGTTGCCAATCTAAAAAAAGATTATCCCAAAAGTTATCCTCCGAATTCAGGCTTTACAATCAGAGTCCTTCCGTTGCTGGAACAAACTGTAGGTAATATTCGACTGGCATTGCTGGTGCTGCTTGGCTCTGTCGGATTTGTCCTGCTGATTGCTTGCGCAAATGTGGCCAACCTGTTGCTTGCTCGCGCGGCGACACGACAGAAAGAGATTGCGATTCGAACCGCAGTCGGAGCGAGCCGTTATCGCATCGCCGTTCAAATGCTAACCGAAAGCGTATTGCTGTCGCTGCTGGGCGGAGTCGCCGGTCTGATGATATCGGCCTGGAGCGTCGCTGGTTTGAAATACCTTGCGCCATCAAATATTCCAAGAGTGGCGGAAATCGGAATCGATGGAAAAGCATTGGGTTTCACCATCTTGATTTCGTTACTGACGAGTCTGCTGTTTGGTCTCGCTCCGGCCGTAAAAGCTTCGAGAGTCGATTTGAATGATGTAATCAAGGACGGAAGCCGCGGGTCAAGCGAAGGGATGAAATTGTTTGGCGGGCGATTGCAGTTCCGCAGTCTGCTGGTTGTAACTGAAGTAGCTCTGTCGCTGGTTCTTCTAATCGGAGCTGGCCTCCTGGTAAGAAGCTTTCTGAGCGTCGAGAAAGTTAACCCTGGCTTCGATGCGGAAAATGTTTTGACGCTCAGTCTCGGACTTACCGGGCAAAAGTATTCGGACCTTAATCAGAGAATCGCGTTTTTCAACCAGCTTTGTGATCGCGTTAGCAAGATGACCGGCGTAAAGTCGGCAGGTGAAGCTCAGGTGCTGCCGCTCAGTCCCAGTGTGAGCTGGGGAAACATTACAATTGAAGGTTACGTTCCGTCGCCGGGCGAACCGTTTATCAACGCTGATCAGCGGATAGCCAATCCCAGCTACTTTGCGACCATGGGCATTCCTTTCATTAAAGGGAGGTCTTTTGATGAACACGATACACGCGATGGTTCGCAGGTTGTCATCGTGGACCAGGACCTGGCCGAACGATATTGGCCAAATCAGGATCCAATAGGGAAACGACTAAAACTTGGCTCGGCTGAAGCTCAGTCTCCATGGATGACGGTAGTCGGTGTAGTCGGACATGTCAGGCAATACACACTGGATGCAGAATCTCGACCCGCGATCTATCAGCCATACACGCAACAGCCCACTTCGACAATGTACCTGGTTGTCAAGACCGAATCGAATCCGACTGGGATGTTGCCTGCGGTCACAGCGGAAATCAGAAAATTGAATCCAGACACACCGATCTACGACGTTCACACTATGGAACAGCGTCTTTCCGATTCGCTGGCTCAGCGCAGGTTCTCGATGTTATTGCTGTTGCTTTTCTCGGCTCTCGCCTTAATTTTGGCGACAGTAGGAATTTACGGCGTGATGTCGTATTCGGTGACTCAGCGAACACACGAACTGGGAATTCGCGTTGCGCTCGGAGCGCAACAGAAGACCATTTTGGGAATGATCGTTAAGCACGGACTGACGCTGACCTTGATTGGCATCGGTGCAGGGTTGCTGGTCGCATATTCATTAACGCGCGTGATGACCGGACTTTTATACGGCGTCAGCCCGACGGACAGTCTTACATTTATTTTAATTTCGCTCGTCCTAACGGCGACAGGATTGCTGGCCTGTTTTATACCAGCACGCCGGGCGACGAAGGTTGATCCGATGATCGCGCTTCGCTACGAGTAGTCGACGTTTAACGGGAGGCAATATGGAAACGCTGATTCAGGACATTCGATTTGGAATTCGCAATCTTTTAAAAAGCCCCGGGTTTACCATCGTCGCGGTCCTTACGCTTGCGTTGGGGATTGGCGCGAACAGCTCGATATTCAGTGTGGTGAACGGCGTCCTTTTGCAGCCACTGCCGTATAAAGATCCTGATGGGCTGTTTGCTATCCTGACAAATAACTCTAGTCGCGGGTTAACAAACACTCCTTTTTCCTATGGTCGCCTGGTACACATGCAGCAACAGACGAAAGCATTGGATGGTTTGTCTGGGTATACGGGCGATGCGTTCACTATAACTTCAAACGGAGAGCCTGAATCGTTGAATGGTGCAAGGCTTTCCTATGGCACGTTCAGTCTGCTGGGAGTGAAGCCGGCCCTGGGACGTGATTTTCTGGCCGAAGAAGACACGCCTGGCGGTAACCTCACGGCGATTATAAGTAATGGGTTGTGGCTACGGCGGTTTGGCGGCGATCCTTCGATTGCGGGAAAGCCAATTACTCTTGATGGCAAATCGTATACGGTCATCGGTGTAATGCCTGCCGATTTCAATTTCCCATTTCCAGGGACCGATATCTGGACGACGAAAGTGTTCGATGTAGCTTACTTGACTAAAGACCAGGTGAACGCCGGTGCAGGTTATATTTTCGGAATCGCGCGACTAAAAGCCGGAGTCACACGAACGCAAGCCTTATCTGAGATGGATTCAATTTCAGAGGCCTATCATGTTCTTACTCCTAATGCGATCGACGCGGATCCGCATGCCGGTGTTCGACTGACTCCTTTGAAAGAGCAGGTCGTTCAGAACGTCCGTCCCACATTGCTGGTTCTGCTGGCCGCGGTCGGGTTCGTTTTGTTGATCGCCTGCGTGAATGTCGCAAACCTGTTGTTGTCAAAAGCAGTCGCGCGCGGAAAAGAGATCGCAGTGCGAACTGCATTGGGCGCCAGCCGCGCGCGGATCGTCAGGCAGCTTTTAACAGAGAGCATGATCCTTGCGATTGTTGGCGGCGCACTGGGATTGTTGCTGGCTTCACAAGGCGTGCGGTTAATTGCAAATGCCAGCGCAAATAATCTTCCGCGATCTCAGTTCATAAAAATTGATAGTAATGTTCTGTTGTTCTCTTTGGCGATTTCGTTGCTGACAGGAGTCGTGTTCGGACTGGTGCCGGCTCTGCGCGCGTCGAATCCAAATCTAAACGATACCCTGAAAGACGGCGGCAGATCCGGCACCGAAGGCCTGGCCAAAAATCGCCTTCGCAGCGCCCTGGTTGTATCAGAAATAGCTCTTTCGCTGGTTCTGTTGATCGGCTCGGGGTTATTGATCCAGAGCTTTGCAAAACTGCAATCAGTGAATCCCGGCTTTGACAGTCACAACGTCCTGACGATGTTCCTTTCACTTCCGCAGAGCAAATATCCCGATTTCCACACTAAAGGCGTCTTCTTCAATGACGTGGTCGAGCACATCAAGAGACTGCCCGGTGCTGAGGCGGCTTCTGTCTCCTTGAGCGTCCCTTTGAACGGCGGTATTCGGTCACCATACCAGATCGAAGGTCGGCCTCCTCGCGACATCGGTGACAGACCGTTGTGTGAGCTGCAGGACGTCACTTCGGATTATTTTAAGGTAATGGGAATTCCGCTTTTGTCAGGGCGATTTTTTAACGAGCACGATCAGGAGAACAGTCAGCGAGTAGTTATCATCAGCGCCGCGATGGCCAAGGCTGAGTTTCCGAATGAGAATCCGCTAGGCAAACACATGGACCTGGGACGACTACCGAATCCGGCTGAGATCGTCGGTGTTGTCGCCGATGTGAAGACGACCGCGCTCAATACAAATCCCGGTGGCGTGACTTATATGTGCTTTCCGCAAAGGGCGGTCCAGGGGGCCTGGTTAAGTGTGAAGACATCCGGCGATCCTTTGAGCTTTGCCAAAACCGTGACGGCACAGATCCTTTCGGTCGACAGAGATCAACCTGTCACTGCTGTTCAAACAATGGATCAGGTGATCTCTACGTCGATAGGACCACAGCGGTTGATCATGTTTCTGCTGGGAATATTTGCGGGGCTTGCCTTGGTGCTGGCTTCAATCGGTATTTATGGCGTGATGTCTTATTCAGTCACTCAGCGTACGCAGGAGATCGGTATTCGGATGGCGCTGGGAGCGCAACGGGGCGATGTTCTGAAGCTGGTGATGAAACAGACACTAATTTTGGCCGGAATAGGCGTTGGGATCGGAATTGTTGCGGCTCTTCGTCTGACGGGATTGATGGAGAGCCAACTGTTCGGCATTCACGCCAGGGACCCGATAACATTCGTTGGAATCTCTATCTTTTTGACTGCGATATCTATCGTGGCAAGCCTTATACCAGCGCGCAGGGCATCAAGAGTCGATCCTATGGTGGCGCTCCGTTATCAATGACGAACTTCGTTTAACGCGGAACGAACTGATCGCAATACGGGGAATGACGCTCATTCAGAGCCTAAGACAGATTGATCTAATCCGCGGAGCACTTTCCAGCCATTGGAGGAGCTGATGAAATTCTTTATTCAAGATCTTCGTTTCGGTTTTCGCACCCTAGTAAAGAGCCCCGCCTTCACTGCCGTGGCCGTGATTGCGCTAGCGCTGGGAATCGGCGCAAACAGTGCGATCTTCAGCGTCGTGAATGCTATCCTTCTCAGGCCCCTTCCTTATCCGAATACCGACCGATTGGTGATGATTTATGAAACTGCGGAGCATGACAAGAAGGACCGCAACGATGTTTCATTCCCCAACTTCTCGGACTGGGGCAAGTTGAGTAAAAGTTTTGAACAGCTGGCCGCCTTCAACAGTTCGATTGTGGATGTGACCGGCAATGGTGAGCCTGCCAAAATCTGGGCATCGACTGTGACTTATACATTCTTTCAGGCAATCGATGTTCAGCCGACCATTGGACGAGCCTTTCTTCCCGAAGAAGATTCACCGAAAGCAGCCTGGGTCGGAATCATCAGCGATCGTTTGTGGAAATCCAGATATGACGGCGACCGAAACATCATTGGCAAGACGATCATAATTGCCGGCGCCAGTGTGACTGTGGTCGGCGTAATGCCGCCCAATTTTAGATTTCCCGACGACCACGTCGATGTGTGGCTTCCGATGCAGCCTACCTCGGCCGCAAGATTGCTCTCCAATCGCGCAGTTCACCTGATGAATGTCCTCGGACTATTGAAACCGGGAATCACGATAAAACAATCGCAGGCGGAAATGGATGCGATCTCGGCTCAAATTCAGCAGGCGAATCCCGGAGCCGATGCGGGACACGGCGTAAGAGTTATGGGATTGCAGGAGAGTCTTGTCGGTGACATACGCCAGGCTTTGCTTGTGCTGTTAGGTGCGGTTGGATTCGTGCTCCTTATCGCTTGCGCCAATGTGGCGAACCTGCAACTATCGCGAGGGGCAAACAGACAGAGAGAGATTGCAATACGGACGGCGCTCGGAGCAGGTCGAAGCAGGATCATCGGACAACTGCTGACAGAAAGCCTGCTTCTTTCACTCGTTGGCGGAGCGGCCGGATTGCTGCTGGCTCTTTGGGTAATTGAAATAGTAAAGCTCCGTATTCCGACCTGGATGCCGCGTGCGGGCGAAATCGGAATCGATTCACGAGTGCTCTTCTTCACCCTGGGAATCTCACTCTTTTCAGGCATTCTGTTCGGACTTGCGCCGACGCTCCAGCTTTCCAAAGCCGATTTGAACCAGGCGTTGAAAGAAGGTGGCAGGTCTTCTGGCTTTGCCCGGCATCGGTTGAGTAGCGTAATGGTCGTTTCAGAGATCGCGTTGTCGCTGGTCTTGTTGATTGGAGCCGGTTTGATGATCAAAAGTTTCTGGCGATTGATCAATGTCGATCCCGGTTTTCGCGCAGACAACTTGCTGACAATGGATGTCGAGTTTCCGTTTGCGAAGTATGGCAAGACCGAAAACGTGATTTCGTTCTATCGCGATCTACCGCATAAACTCGAGACAATTCCCGGAATTCAATCTGTCAGTGCTGTGAACGTGTTGCCGGTCAGCGGCGGCGACAGTCATGGAGTTGTGACCATCGAAGGCCGCCCGATGAAACCCGGTGAAGAACCATCGGCAAGTTATCGACGCATATTGCCGGATTACTTTCAAACCATGGGAATTCCGCTGAAGGCTGGTCGCGAATTTACCGATGAAGATGGCGCTAAAGATAAAGAAAAGGTCGTAATCATAGACGAAACCATGTCCCGGCGTTTATGGCCGGGTGAAAATCCAGTCGGACAACGTATCAAAATTGGTCCGGCCGAGACAGAGCCCTGGTTGACGATTGTCGGTGTAGTCGGTGACGTAAAGAACGTCGGGTTGGATGCTGATTTGGAATTCTCGACTTACGAACCGCACGCTCAGCGACCCTGGAGCGGGATGCAACTGCTGGTCAGGACAAAGGCTAATCCGCTCGGTGTGGCGTCAGCTATTCGACAGGAGATCGCAAGGATCGATAGTGACATTCACGTTTTTGACGTGACGACGATGGACAAGCACATCTCCACCTCGGTTACTCAGCGGAGCTTCAATACGTTAATATTGGGAATTTTTGCTGCAATCGCGCTGATACTTGCGGCGACCGGAGTTTACGGTGTGATGGCCTATGCGATCAGTCAAAGAGTTCACGAGATGGGTATTCGAATGGCTCTTGGCGCGAATCGTAATGATGTTCTGAAGCTGGTGATCGGGCAGGGAATGGCATTGACTGCAATAGGTGTCGTTGTCGGATTGGCCGCGTCAATATGGTTAACGCGTTTCATCAGCGATTTGCTCTTCGTTGTCAGCCGGACTGATCCCGCAACATTTGCGGCAATTTCGATCTTACTGGTAGCGGCCTCCGCAGCGGCATGTTTTATTCCGGCGCTCCGCGCGACAAAAGTCGACCCGATGATCGCCCTGAGAAGCGAATAAGAGTACTGCTGGCGAAGTATATAGCTTTGGACGGCTTTGCCGCAGATTTGCGGCGTAACCGCAAGACCGATTGAAAGCGACACTCCGGCGAGTCAGAGACTCACTGCACATCAAAGCGGCAAAGCCGCAGTGCATAAAATATGAAGTTCGCCGACATCTTCCATAGTCGCGCGGAACTTTTAAACGTAAAACTGGAACTGAATTGGCGAATTGGCGTCTATTTAAGTAAGGCAGACTCTGCGCATTTCCCATCGATTGTTTGGAGGCTACATGGAAACTCTGTTTCAGGATATCCGATTTGGGCTGCGAACATTGTTGCGAACTCCAGGTTTTACGGTTGTCGCTGTTGTTGCTCTCGCGTTGGGAATAGGGGCGAACACCGCGATCTTCAGCGTGATCAACTCAGTCGTGCTGCGGCCCTTGGGCTACCAGCGGCCAGAGCGGCTCGTAAAAGTTATGAGCCATAATATGAGAGATCCAAACGCGCCGACAAATATTTCGTATCCGAATTTCGTTGACTGGAAAGAGCAGAATCACGTTTTTGCCGATATGGCAACCTATACCCAGTCGACCGCCAACTTGACTGGAACCGGCGAGCCGCAGCAACTCGTTGCGGAACAAGCGTCAGCAAACCTGTTCCCTTTGCTCGGGATCAACCTGAAGGCCGGTCGGCCCTTCACCGCCGAAGAAGACAAGCCAAATGGAGCTAAAGTAGCGATCCTCAGCTACGAGCTCTGGAGAAACCGTTTCGGCGGCGATACCAATATCATCGGAAAAGCGATAACAATAGATGGCAACAGCACCACGGTTGTCGGCGTTCTGCCCGCCGGTTTCAACCTGGTTCATGGCGCCGATATCTGGTTGCCGCTTGGGCTCAGCGTGGATCAGACCGGCCGCCTGAGTCTTTTTCTGGACGGCATAGCGCGCCTCAAGGACGGGGTTTCCATCACACAAGCAAGAGCCGAGATGGATACCATTTCAGCGCGCCTGGCGGAAAAATATCCGGCTACAAACAAGAACTGGGCAGCGACGGTAACACCACTGCTCGATGATATTGTCGGCGACGTGAAGGCCAAGTTGTATGTTTTACTCGGCGCAGTCGGGCTGGTGTTGTTGATCGCCTGCGCTAATGTTGCCAATCTTCTGCTGGCAAGAGCGTCTGTACGTCAAAAGGAGATTGGGATTCGCATGGCGCTTGGCGCCCCGAGAAGCAGGATCGTAAGGCAGCTGCTGACTGAAAGTGTGATTCTTTCAGTAGCAGGCGGGGTCTTCGGATCATTGCTGGCATTTTGGGGAGTAAGCAGTCTGAGCACGCTGGGAAAGAACATTCCGCGAGTTGACGAAATCGGAATCGATATTCGCGTGTTGGCGTTCACGTTCGGAGTTTCGTTGATTACGGGTATCGTCTTCGGCATTGTGCCTGCACTACAGGCGTCGAACACGGATTTGAACGAGACGTTGAAAGACGGTACGAAAGGATCGTCGGGTGTTGCGCACAATTGGATGCGCAGCGCGCTGGTAGTGACCGAGATCGCGCTCTCTCTGGTTCTTTTGATCGGCGCGGGATTATTGATTCGCAGTTTCCGGCAATTGATCAACGTCAATCCCGGATTCAACGAAGAGCACCTGTTGACCTTTGATCTGACGCTGCCGCCGACGAAATACCCGAAGCGTGAACAGCAGAGTCAGTTTTTTGAACAGGCGCAGGAACGCATAAAGAACATTGCGGGCGTTGAATCGGTCGGAGCAACTTCTTCCGTGCCGTTATCCGGCAACAGCGCGCTTCTCTTATTTTATATCGAAGGTCGACCGTCGCGAGGACCTGAAGATTACACAGCGGCCATTTTTGACGTCATCGGCCCCGGCTATTTCCGCACAATGGGGATCCCTTTGGTTAGAGGAAGAGATTTTACCGAAAGCGACCGGCCAGATACACAGAAAGCTGTGATCATCAGCGACTCGATGGCGAAGAAATACTTTCCAAACGAAGATCCTTTGGGAAAACAATTGAAGCTGGGCGCTAGTTCACAGTCCCAGGCCCAATGGATGACTGTTGTCGGAGTAGTAGGAGACATAAAACAGAATGATCTGGACGAAAAAGAAGGTGAAGTGACAATGTATCGATCTTACCTTCAATTTCCACAGGGCTATTCTGCGTTCGTGGTTCGAGGAAGAGGCGATGTTGAAACTCTGACAAGTTCCGTCCGCAGCGCGATTCTGGGACTTGATAAAGATCAGCCGATAGCCAACGTCAAAACAATGGATCAATTGTTGAGTGAATACGTCTCGCAGAATCGGTTTTACATGCTGTTGCTGACGATATTCTCTGGAATAGCTCTTCTTTTGGCCGCGGTAGGGATCTACGGCGTGATGTCGTATTCGGTAACGCAGCGAACCCAAGAGATCGGAATCCGAATGGCAATTGGCGCGACACCATCTGATGTGTTGAAACTGGTTGTAGGCCAAGGCATGTTGCTGTCGGTGATCGGCATTGCAATCGGAATCAGTCTTGGAGTAGCCGGATCCATCTTTGCCAAATCTGTGCTGTCGAGCTTCCTCTTTAACGTGAAGACGACAGATCCAACCACTTTTGTGATCATACCGGTTGTGATTGGAATCGTTTGTTTCCTGGCTTCGTATATTCCCGCGCGTAGAGGGATGCGAGTCGATCCGATGATCGCAATGCGGTCGGAGTAAATACTAACCACAAAGACACAGAGTCATAGAGATTTTAAAGTTTTTATCTGTGACTCTGTGGTGATTACTTCTTCTGGTAGTTAGATGTAAGCGGAGCTCGCCAATCCTGCTGCTGCCGCCATTTTGTTGAAGGCTATCTGATTTCCGCCAAAGTCGAGGCCAGTGTGGCTTGCATCGATAATTTCCGGTTGCTGATTCAGGATTTCTGAAATGATTTGTCGCGTTTCCTGCGCCGATGGCGACTCGCCTACGACCATAACACTGGAAACCAGGGTGGGTTTGTCCCCGACTAACCTGTCGCGGTAGTACTGAATGACTCGAAAGAGCTCGTCGGCTCGTCCCTGCGGATCGCATTCAATTGAGCGAACCAGCAGCGGCTCTTCGTTCGACAAGATTACAACGGTAATCCATTGGTCGTTGCCTGTGACCAGGATTTTGGCTCCGGCGGTGCGGTCCCAGCTCAGCCACTGTGCTTCAGCCAGATGCCGCGGATAGATCATTCCGACTTGCCAGCCCATGGCCGTAAAGATCTTTTCGTATTGCTCAATCACTTCGCGACGCGCTGCTGTAACCAGGAAACGGACCTGTCCATTTACTTTGCTGAGTCTTTGTTGAGAGAGTCTCAATTCTTCCGCCCCGCACCCCATTACGCGCTCAATGCGCCAATTGATGACTTCCTGCATCTGTTCGCGATCGTCGATTTCACCATCGAGCGAGATTATGGCGGTCCGCACGGTCTGTTCAGGCAGGGAAGCCGACCATTTCCGATTGCGCATCAATCCGGCTAACTGCGCAGTGTCCGCCAGGTGTCGGGCGAATGCCTGCTCGTCAACTATATTGGCGCGATCAAATGACGGCGCCAGTAGATTGCTGTCGACTTGCGTGCTGGCATAGTGTTTCAGCACGAACGAGCCGCGGCGCTTTGCAATTTCCAGCATTGTCACCGCGCGGTCCGGAAAGCTGATCGAAGCGGCCGGCGCCTTTGGAGTAGTGAATCGTTTAAGCATAAATATCGAGAAGAGTCGTTTGGAATTACCAGTCTTTGTAGGACTTACCGTCGGTCCCTGTGCCGTCGGCGCCGCTGAAAACGTCCTTGATGCCGATCTTGCCGTTTGGCATCATCGGCTCAGTCTCCATAACGACTTCCCATGTCTGGTTAGAGCCCGTGATCGGGTCTTCGGGTATTTCGCGCAGATAACCGGCGCGCACCATATCGTCAAGCGAGCCTGGAGATTCGTCGCGGTCTGCCGCATATTTGTCGATCTGCTGGCGCATTAAATGAAGGTCCTGGTGCAGAACCGTCTCTTTCGAATGCAGCAATATCCGTTGATAGATCGGTATCGCTGCTCCCGCGATAATTGCCATGATGGTTAGCACGACAACTATTTCAAGGATAGTGAATCCGGCTGACTGTTTTTTTGATTCTCTGAACTTCATCGTCTAACCTGCACGCGCATTACCAATCTTTATATTTTGTGTTGTTCAGCGCAACGCCTTCGCTTTTCGAAAATACATCCCACACGTCATCGCTGCCGCCGCCGTCCGATCCTGGATCGTCGCTGTAGGCGCGTGTTCCCCAGTCACTGTTGCCTGTCATCGGATCGATTGGCATTCTGCGCAGGAATTTGATCTTCGCATCTCCGACCAGACCTGCGGGGGTAAATCCATCAACCAGTAGTTGCAAAGTTTTTGGGTACCCGCTCTGGGTGCGTTCCTCGATCGGGATCGCACCCGGGTTGGAATCATTGAAACGTTTGTAACGATCAATGGCATCACGAAGGTCGCGCAAAGCCTGATGGAGCTCTACCTCTTTCTGATGTCTGAGAGAGTTCCGCGTTATCGGCACGACTCCCGCAGCAATGATGCCAAGGATGGTCAGCGTTATCAGCACTTCAAGCAGAGAAAAACCGGCCGCGTTTAAGCGCGCAAACCGCCCTTTCACCATCCGTGTTTTTCTGTCAGCTGGATTCAACATCGGGTTAACCTGCTGAAAAGACTACTGGATAACACTCACTTTAGCAGGTACTACGTTAAGTTGAACCGGAGCACCCGCGGCGCCGATGAACTCGCTGGTACCTGGGTCGATTGTCAGGTCGCAGTTGCCCTGGCCGGTTGCCTCGAACACCAGGATGAAGAGCTGACCGTTGGCACGCACCGGTTTTGTATCGGGAGGACGCGAAATCGATGCGACCAATTGACCGCCACTTCCATCATTCTGGTTCATGTCGGGATTGACACCCCCCAGCCTGAACATTCCGCCGTCGCGAACCTGACGGAGCGTCAGAACTTCAGGATTGAAATTCAGCGTCATTCTGGCTCTGAGCAGATCCGATGCGCCATTCGCCATTATTGCGACGATTACTGTTTGACCGACCTTCGCCTGCGATACATTGTTTCTCACAGACAAGGTGACCGGACCATTCAGCATCTGTTCCTGATCTTCGGTGTCGCTCTGGTCTTGATTCTCAACTTCTCCTGTCGTCTTTTTCGTAGTAGAAGTCTGAGTGGACTCGCTCTTTGAACTATTCTGAGGTGTTGGAAGCACCTGGCTGCCCGGCAACACCGATGTGGCCGGTACAGGCTCTGGAGGCGGCACCGGATTCTGTGGATTAGGCTTGTCCACGACGTTTACATTAACCGGAGGCGCTCCGTTGGTATTACCCAGCGGCGCCTTGCCGGTACTACTACCGCGCTGAGCAATCTCGCGGTTAGCGAATTCCTCCATCGATTCGTACTCGGTTGCCCGATCTACGATATCCTGAATCGAGATTCTAGTTCCTTGATTTTGTCCATCGCCTGATGGCGTTGCCTTGTTGTCAGTGTCATCAAAGGTTGCCGCACGTATTATATGCGGTGTGACAGTGACGACAATGTCAGTCTGATTATTGGTGGTTGTCGGAGTAGCGAAGAACCGGCCCAAAACAGGCACTAATCCGATCAATGGCAATCCCGAAACGGAATGGCCTGTATCAGTCTGAAGAACCCCTGCAATCATCTCTGTCTGTCCGTCTTTGGTTTGGGCTGTACCGTCCATACTGCGCTGAGTGAAAGTCGGAGTCAGCGATCCGCCGTTCTCCACGCCAGTAGATTCGATGTGCATCTTTAAATTGACATCGCCGGCCGTATTGATCTTCGGCTTCATCTTGATGACCAGACCAACGTCTTTATATTGAATCTGGGGATAGCCGGTCGCACCAAAAGGAGATCCCAGCAAGCCATTATTTAAATTATTGCCATTGTTCTGGCCGTTTTGCTGTGGTGTCTGAGACAGACCAGTGTTGTAATAAGGCAATTGAGCAGTTTCAATCGGTACGCTTTCACCGACTTTGGTCTCCGTCTCTTCTCCTTCGAACGCTCTCACCTGCGAACTATGTAGCAATTTTGATCTGCCTCTTTGTTGGAGAAGACTAATGCTTGATGCAGGAACCGCCAGAGCGATTCCAGGACCCATTAAAGCAGTCAAGCCAGCGAAAAGAGGAGACGTTACTGCCGGAGTGGTGGTTACTTTTCCGGTTGAATCCGTTGTTGAAGACGCCGGGGTAGTAACAACCTGCAGAGGATTAAAAAATCCGCCGAATCCGCCAAGACTGGGCGTTCCAGGGCTGCCGGAAGCAGCAAACTGATTGCCGATCTGAAGCATGTCAGTGTGGGCTATCTCGTACATGTTGACGTCGATCAGCACTTCCGCTGGAGTCTTGTCTACCGACCTGATCAGTGATTCGATCAATTGAAGGTTCGGAGCAGTGTCACGCACAACCAGTGCGTTAAGGTTCTTGATCGGCGCCAGCATCTTCGTTCCGACCTGCTGCTGAATCATCGTGCGAATATCCGTCAGGTCTCCGTTGCGGATGTAAAACGTCTTTACGAACATTTCCTGATAGCGCTGCCTGTTCTGGGGCGTGTCCTGGGCCAGGATGATGGTCTTGACATCCGCCTGAGTGTAGAACAACTTGTTCACCAGCAGGAACAGATCCAGGGCGTGGGCTGTCGTCACACCCTGTAGCTCGAAATCTTCCTTCAGGGGCTTATCCGTGAACTGATCGTCGAAAATAACGTTGAGTTTCAATGTCTTTGCCAGTGATTGAATCACCTGGCGAATCTGCATGCCCTTCTTGAAGGAGATGTCACTCTTTGTCGGAATTGTTTTCGTTACGCCCGGCCTTTTATGGAGCGTGTCACCGTTCCACGCTACCAGTGTGTTTTCCTTCATTTCTTTTTCGGCCTGTTGTTCCTTGGTGATCGGCGTGCCTTCGTGATTCGGGATGCCCTGTTTATCCAGCATCAGCTTCATTCGGCCTTTAGCAGCTTCATTGGACGGATCATAACTGTATGCCTGGCGATACGCCTGATACGCGGAACCCCAGTCCATCGAATCTTCGAATCGGCGCCCGCGATCCATGAACATCAACGATGCTTTGACCAGGGATCTCCTGTAATGCGCTATGTATTCCAGATTTCCCGGCTCTTCGTTCAGAGCCAGGGCATATTGCTCGGCGGCCTGATCCCATTTTTCCGCGGTTTCAAACTTCTGACCTTCTTTAAAATACTTCTTGCCGCTTGGTCCTTTATTTCCTTTTGCCAGCGCCACGGCAGGAACCAACAGCAACCCAATCATCAGAAGGGCCAAAACGCGGTTAAGCAGGTTTCGTGTCCTCATATATCCTCTTTCGTACTACAGCATCCGTCGATCTAAATGCTCAGCGGATTGCTTTGAACTTCTTAATATCTTTAAACAATCAGCGCCTGAGCCAGTTACTTGTGCTTCTTTTTCAAACTGCTGCCCTGTTTATTCGTTCCAAAATCTCGAGACTTAGACGCTACCCGCGACCGCTTCAACGAACGTAACGCGGTTGATCTCGTGCAGTGTCGTCACTCCCTGGAAAATTTTCTTCAATGCCGATTCGCGCAAACTGCCAAGACCTTCTTCCTGTGCGGCTCTTCTTACCTCAGAGCCCGGTCGTCGCTCGATAATCATCTCGCGAATGTTGTCGCTCATGTCCAGCAATTCGTGAATAGCAGTTCTTCCGCGGTATCCCGTGTTGTTGCACACTTCGCATCCGACGTTCATATAGAATACGTGATTGCGATAGCGATCTGGATCAAGACCGGATTCTCGCAGCTCGTCCGCACTCATTCGGCCTTCGCGTTTACAGTTGCTACAAAGCACTCTGACCAATCTTTGCGCCAGCACACAGTTGAGCGATGACACAAAGTTGTATGGCTCGACGCCCATGTTCAGAAAACGACCGATGACGTCGATTACGTTGTTGGCGTGAACGGTTGTGAAAACCAGGTGACCGGTCAGTGCCGACTGAATGGCTATTTGAGCCGTCTCTGAGTCGCGGATTTCTCCGACCATTATCTTGTCAGGGTCGTGACGAAGGATAGATCGCAATCCGCGAGCGAACGTCAGACCTTTCTTTTCGTTCACAGGAATCTGGGTGATGCCGCGAATCTGGTATTCAACCGGATCTTCGATAGTAATAATCTTATCTTCGTCATTTCGGATTTCGTTGAGCGCGCCATAGAGCGTCGTCGTCTTACCCGATCCGGTCGGTCCCGTTACCAGCACCATTCCGTAAGGCTCTTTGATAAAACGACGGAATCGCGAAAGATCGTCGGGCTCGAATCCAACAACCTTCAAACTGAGATCGCGGAACTCTTCGTTGATCTGCTCTTTGTCCAGGATACGGATAACTGCGTCTTCACCGTGGACGCTGGGCATAATGGAAACGCGGAAGTCAATGGTTCGACCGGCGATGCGCACCCTGAAACGACCATCCTGTGGAACGCGACGCTCGGCGATGTCCAATTCGGACATGACTTTGATTCTGGAAATAATCGTTTGATGGTGCCGAATATCGATCGGATCGGCGGCCTGATAGAGCGCGCCGTCAATCCGGTATTTAACGACAACTTCGTTGTCGCGTGTTTCGATGTGAATATCTGATGCGCGTCGTTCCAGGGCATTGAGAACTATCGTGTTAACCAATCGAATGATCGGAGACATTTCTTCGTCTCCGCTCAGTCTGTCCAGATCTAAATCTTCTTCGCCCTGCTCGGTCTCTTTAACCAGAGAGATTCGGAAGTCCTGTGTGGCGTCCTGCAGAACTCTTTGTGACGTGTCGCTGCGCTTCAGTACGTCCTGAATAGCGCCAGGCGTTGCTACGCACGGTTGCAGTCTGACTTTCTGCTGCGCTGCCAGCTCGTCGATCAATTCCAGGTTGGTCGGATCGGCCATCGCGATCTTCATCACGCCGCCTTCCATCTGGATGGGAACGAAGTGATGTCGGATCATCAAATCAACCGGCATTTTGTGGATCAGACTGTAGTCAATCGGACAGGTTGAAAGGTCGACGTAAGTATATCGGTATTTGGCCGCGATCTGTCTGGCCTGCGCCATTTCTACCGCCTGTACATTGCCGATACCGGTGAATTTTATCTGTTCAGTGGACATTATCGTTAAAACACAATCCTTGAGAAACCTGTCAGGGATCCGGTCTTCTCAGAAACTTTTGTCTATTTTCTCCGGGCTATTCTGTTCGAGCACGCGTTCTATAATGATACCAGTTAATGCACGTATGTCGAACATTCATTTGCCTTTAAGCTGACCATTCGGCCGTATCGCGGCCCATTACCCTGTGATCGAATTTACTGACGAAAGCAGAGGCAGATACATAGCAAGTAATATCGTGACGACTATGCCTCCCATAAAGATCAGAATGACGGGCTCGATCATTGCCGTCAATCCGCTCATTCGCGTATCCAGTTCCGCGTCATAAAAATTGGCCACTTCGTCCAGCATCTCTCGCAAGCTGCCTGACTTTTCGCCGACGCCGATCATATCCAGAGCCAGTTCTGGCACCCATCCTGTTGCTTCCATGCTGTCGGTGAACGCTCGACCTTCTCGAATTCCGGCCATTACTGACGCTGATGTTGCGCGCAGTCCGCGATTGTTGATGGCCTCGGAAGCGATCTCGTATGATTCAAGCAGCGTTATACCACCGGCGAGCAGTGTTGCCAGGCTTCGCGTTAACTGCGCTGTTGTTGATTGTCTGATCAAATCACCGAATATGGGCAATTTGAGCAGAAACTTGTCTATAGCCAGTCTGCCGGACTGAGTTTTTCGCCAGAAGAAAAATGCGATTCCGATCCCGACAATCAAAGGTCCCGCCCAGTACAGATTCGTTTGAACTGCCTTGGATATTTCCACAACTACTTCAGTCAAAACCGGCAGTTTAGCGTTGACGCTGCCAAACAATTCGGAAAACTTCGGAATAACGTATGTGGTCAGGACGGTGACCAGCATCAATGAAGCCAGGATCAGAAAAGCCGGATAAGTCAGAGCCTTCTTCAATTTCCGACGAAGTTCCGCCAAACCCTTTGTATAGTTGACATACCGAATCAGGACTGCGTCAAGGCTGCCCGCGCGCTCGCCCGCCAGCAACGAAGCTGTATAAATACGAGGGAATGATCCGGTCTGTGCGAACGCATCCGACAACGCCACACCCGATTTGATGTTGTCTTCGACCGTATTAAGAATGTGGAAAAGCTTCTGGTTTTTCTGACGCTTTTTAAGAATCCCGATCGACTGCAGAATCGGCAGACCGGCTCGAAGCAGGGCAGACAACTGCTGGTTGAACAGCAGAAAGTCTTCCAGCTTGATCTGGAGCTTGCCTTCGTTGCTGCCTGGTTTTGCCGTTTTGACGATGCTGGGTGTACTGATATCGAAAACTCTGAACCCTTCGCGTTTGAGTTGCGAACGCAATTCGGTTTCTGTCGCAGCCTCTACACTGCGGGTCACGATATCACCAGTCGGTGTTCCGATGCGGCAGACAAATTCCATAGATAATTTTTCCGCTCTTGCCTGTTACACAGCCTTACCCATTAGCACTTGCAGACAAGGCGAAGGAAGACATTTTGTCTCAAACTTGGGTCGAGCCTGTTAAACCAACCTAATTCACACGTCTCGCCCTGATAAGGGCGGGGGCCTCTATAACTTAATCGGTCAAAGGAGGATAAAGCCCAGCGATTATTATATCAAAAGAGCCGCGATTTCGAAGCCAATCTTTGTCAATCACAGGACAATGAATGGACTAACTTTCGCCCAAAGTGTCGCATTTCTCCTGCTCAAAGCCCTCATTGGATAAGACGCGGAAATAAACAAGAAGTTGCAAAGGTTTTACTGATGAGGAGAATTAAATCGAGTAGGGCGACAAAGGGAAACAAAGTTGCAGGCAGTTTCGAGGACTTCAGGTTTTTGGTTACAGCTTTGAGACTAAAAATGTTCGAGACTAAAAATGATTGTTACAATCCTGCAGCCATGTTAAAGCTTGCTTGAGACTCAGGCGAGCACTCCTCAGGTGGACCAGTGAAAGAAAAGTTTGACTGGCCGGATTTTGTGATACAATCCTGATGACGCAAGTGCTCAGGCTTTCCTGGTTCGATTAATCAAAATTAGAATTGTTTCGAGTTGGGTTATTTTTCTAAACCCTTTTTAACGTGGATGCCGCAGGATTATTCCTGATCAAGCTCGCTCCTTGATCAAAGCCTACAGGTAAAGGGGAGATTCCAAGATGGGCGAAGGCACTAGGCGGTACAGAACACCGTACCCAGTGGTTGTGTCTCTGCTGCTGACCATGGCTGTTTTCGGCGGCCAAACTCAGCAACAACAATCATCAACGCAGAATAAACAGACCGATCAGAAGACCGACAGCCAAAAACAACCGGCGGCCGGCTCGCAGACCGCTTCTAAGCCGGACAAGCCGGTTTTGACTGCCGCCCCGACCGTCGCAGGCCCGAACGGCCAGCAGGATATTCAACTCAATGCTCTGATGGTTAACGTCCCTATTACAGTGACCGATCCTTATGGAAGATTTGTCACCGGTTTGACTCAGGCCAATTTCGAAGTCTACGAAGACAAGGTCAAGCAGGAAATAAAACTTTTCAGTGACTCGGACGCTCCGGTCAGCATCGGCATCGTGTTCGACGTGTCGGGAAGTATGAAATCCCGCATCAACCGGTCACACGAAGCGTTGCAGAAATTCGTCGACGCCAGCCACGAAGACGACGATTTCTTCCTGGTGGCGTTCAACAATTACGCCAAGGTCGTTAAGGATTTCACCACCGATGGGCACGGCGTCGCTAACGCATTGACTCTGGTCGAGCCGAAAGGCAGCACTGCTCTTTATGATGCTGCGTACATTGCGGTCGAAAAAGTCAGACAGGGTCGCCACAAACGCAAAGCGCTGATTATCATCAGCGACGGAATGGACAATAACAGCCGCTACACTTACAGCGAGTTGCGCAAGATCGTCAAAGAAGCCGACGTGCAGATCTACGCTCTTGGAATCACGGATCTATTCGGGAGCGGCGCGGAAGAGCAGGGCGGCGAGGCAATACTCGAAGAGATCACCCGCATGACGGGCGGCCGCGCTTTCTTCCCGACCAATGAGGTCGATCTGGAAGATGCAATCACCCGGATCGCGCTTGAGCTTCGCCATCAGTACAGTATTGGATATGTTCCGCAGGACGCTGGCCACGACGGCAGGTACAGAAAGCTGAGGGTGGTAGTGAATCCGCCAAAGGGCATGCCCCATCTATCGGTGCGTTGCCGCGACGGTTATTTTGGACAGAAGCTGGGAGAGCCGGTGGTTACCAGGTAACGCGGTTATTTCAGGCCGCTGCGACAGGCAGCGGCAACCGATGCCGAGGTTCAGGCATCGGTTAAACGAACACCATGAGGGTTGGCGAATGAAATTAGGGCCAACCCTTTGTTTCAGGCAAGGGATTGCTATACTTGTCTGAGAGTCCCGAAGAAATAATCCGCTTTAAATTGGAGTCCACGAAGTACCATGTCAGCTATAAGTAATACCTCTAAAAAGATATCGGTTGCGCTGATCCTAACCGCGTTCGTTCTGGCGTCCACGTTTATGCCGTCGATGGCAAGAGTCTCTGCCCAGACTAAACAGAAAGGGCAGGAGCAAAAACAGGAGCAAAAAAAGGATGACCAGGAGATAACCCTCGAAGCTCAGCTCGTACAATTGGATGTTGACGTGATTGATCACAACAACATGCCGGTTACCAACCTGAAGCCCGGACAGTTCCAGGTTTTCGAGGACAAGATCTCCCAGACAATCAAGAGCGTATCGCGAGAAGAAGTTCCCGTCAGCGTTGGTCTGGTTATCGACACATCCGGATCGATGCGCAGAAAGCTCCCGCAGGTCATTGATGCGGCCGTCAATCTGGTTAAGCAAAGCCGCCCGCATGACGAGTATTTTGTGGTCGATTTCAAGGATCCGGAATCAATCAATCTTGTCGAGGACTATACGACAAATCTCAACGACGTAATCGATGCGTTGAAAGATATGATTGCAAGCGGCGGTACTGCACTGTTCGACGCGTTATCCGTCTCGGCTGAGCACGCGAAAAAAGGCGGCAAGAATCGACGCAAAGCCCTGGTCGTTATCACGGATGGTGTTGAGAAGGATAGCTTTTATAAAAAAGACGAAGTTCTGGAAAAGCTGAGAGAGTGCGATGTGCAGCTCTACATGGTCGGGTTTACCAATGACCTGGACAAAGAGAGCGGATTGTTTCATCGCTCGGAAAAGACCGCTGCCGAAAAGCTGCTTAAGGATGTAGCGGACGATACCGGCGGCCGGGCTTTTTTCCCGACGGAGCTGAATCAAATGAAGGACATCTCTGATGAAATAGCCAGAGATTTACGACAGCAATATGTGATTACCTATATACCGTCGAATACGAAACACGACGGCACTTTCAGACGGGTTCAGGTTAAAGTTAACGATAATCGAAATCTGGTTGCGAGAACAAAGACCGGATATTACGCAACCAATGATGCGTCAACCACTCCCAGGAAGTAAAGGCGAGGAGCCCAGGGCTAAAGAAAATAAATAAAGACCCGCGTCGCTGCTGTCCGGCGGTTGCTTCTTTTATTGCGACCGCAATCCCCGGGATACCAATCCCCAGAAAAACAACATAAATCTATTGGGGGAGTGAGTTGTGAAAAACGCAGCACGTCCTTGTCGTGTTCTGTCCTTGTCGTTGGTTATTGCCACCTTGATGTTCGCTGGGTTAGGTAAGGCCCAGGAACCTTCCACCGCAAAAAAGGCCTCTCTAATCGAAGAAACGCCAATAAGTCTGACTTCCCGAATGGTTACGCTGGGAATCAGCGTCACCGATAAACAGGGACGTCCGATCAGCGGTCTGCGGCCGGAAGACTTTGAAATAATTGAGGACAAGACCCCACAAAAGATCGAACTGTTTGCAACCGAAGATTCGCCGCTGACCATTGCCATCGCGATAGATCGTTCGGGCAGCATGATGATCAATCACAAGCTTGAACGAGCTCTCGAAGCCGTAACAATGTTTTTAAACCAGAGTAATCCCGATGACGAGTTCCTGCTGGGGGTGTTCAATCAGCGGCTGAACGTAGTCCAGGATTTTGCACCGGGTCCGAAGCCCGCTCTTGAAGCCGTTAAACGATGCGAAGCACCAGACGGCGGCACGTCTCTGTACGATTCGATTTTTGAACTTGTAGACAGGATTAATCATTTCAACACAGAGCATCACAAGGCAATAGTTCTTCTCACCGACGGCGACGACAGGTCCAGTACGCACACGATCGAGCAGACCATCAAATACGCCAGCCAGGGCGACGTTCAAATTTACACGATCGGGATCTTTGGCGATGATTACAGTGCGACTGCTCGGGGATTTCTGAAGAAGATATCGGATGACAGCGGTGGTCGATCTTATTTTCCAGCCAAAGAGAAAGAGATGCCTAAAATCTGGTCTGAGATAGCGGGCGAGTTGCGCCACCAATACGGTATCGCATATTCACCGAGTAACAATCGATGGGACGGGAACTGGCGTAACATCAATGTCAAAGTTAAGAAACAGGATGGTATGCCGAAGATCAAGCTGCACACTCGCCGCGGTTATTTTGCATCAATCCCGGGCAGCGAACGCGGCCCCGTTGTTAAAAACGAGAACAAACAATAATTGATTTTCTCAGGCAAGGCGGAAGACTGTGGCGCAGACATTCAGTCTGCGCTGTTAAACTAACGCTCAATAAAAATGATTCGGACCCAACTCGAGCCAGCGCAGACTGAATGTCTGCGCCACAGTTTACGGACGTCTTTTGGCAATTTTTCGTCGGTAGCTGTCGGGTTGTGTGACCTTGTTGGTTTTCAGTTTTGTGCCTTTTCGATTACGAGCTATTCTCAAGCCCTCGAACCAGGCTATCGCCTCTGAATAAAAGGCGTACTTCTTCTCGTCTTCCTTAAACGCGGGCGTGTGATAATACCAACGTCCGTTCGATATTTTCGGGCGATGCACGAGGTGAAGCATCTCGTGATAAAGAATATAATCCAGTACATACCTGGGCACATCTTCAGCATCCAGGGTCTTGCTGACAATAATCGTGTTATGAACAGGGTCGTGATGGCCGAATATTCTGTAGGTTCTACGCTGGCTCCACGAAAGCGTCGGTTGCGAAAGCGTGTTATCAAAGTATATTGCGTTCAAACGCGCAAAAGACGACTCCAGGTTGTAGACCTTTCCCTGCGGTTCGCTGAGAAACTTACGGCCGCGTTTCCGTCGAGTCTGCTCTGACGATCTGACAACCTGCGGCGAAGTCGCATAGTTTCTGTACAACTGATCCCAGGTTTCGGGCACGCGTCGTCTGAAGAGCTTTGCCACCAGGATGAATGCAATCGCCCTCAGCACGGGCAACGGCGCATCGGTGAGCACATCCGAGATTCGAACAAAGACCCGGCGTTTGCGGACTCTGATTGTGTTGTTGAGCCCGGCATACGGATAAAAAACAACCTCGATATCCGGGTCCTCAGTGGTCCGTCCGATTTGAGAGAAAGCTTCCGTAAAATAGCGGTGAAGAATCCGGTTTTTCATAACACTGTCCAGGTTCTCCAAATTGTCTACTGTCCCTGTTGTTGTCATAGCCTACTGCCAGGGAAGAGTGACCCCGCTAACAGGGGGCGAAGTCAACCACTGGGGTGCGCTATTATGCTATGTAAAACGGATAAGCAGAGTCAATATAGACTGCGGTAAATCCCGTAACCTTTTGAAGAGAAAAGAATTTAAGTTTCAAAAGTTGGCCGCGTGCAGGGGTAAAAATGCCTTTTTTCAGATAGGACGTCTTCCGGCAAATCCACTTTCAACGTCGTGCCACCAGCCGATTTCATCTTCCCCAAGACGCCAGCAAAGATAGACAATGCGACCTTCGCGGAAGTGAGGGAAATCGCAAAGACCGCTATCGAGGTCTTTTATGATGACGCCCATCGTTTCGATAGCCTGCGCGCATTCACTGAATCGGATGAGCTCCAAAAGGTACTGCCCACCGCTAAACGATCCGCCGTTGAATTCGGCGTTGTCGCGAGCCTTTTGAATTTCAGGGTTGAGCTCTACCAGTTGTCCGCGATGGTGGATCAAACGTTTCAGCAGTTTTCGCAGCCTGGGTATCAGGCTGTTAGCTTCTTCAATTGTAAAGGTTCGCTGATCTGACATTAGTTGACGTTACAGACGGGTTACAGGAATGCGTAAATTATCATAAGGTTCTTACCGCGTACAAGTCGCTGGTATGATGTAGTCCAGGCGTTTGCAAAAATAGAAGGCAAAACCTAAAGAGCAGTTCGGCGAAAATGAGCACGGGTGAACAACCTAAAGCTATGAATCTATGAGTGTGAAGATCAGTTTTCCCAGCCATAGCGGCCGATCAGCGGGACGAAAACACAAGGTCCGTGATTTTCTTCGACAAAACCTGTCGCAGTGCGATGAACGCGAATTAATTCCTGTTTTTCATGTGGCCCGATTGGAATTACCAGATTGCCGCCTTCGGCAAGCTGATCACAGAGCGATTTTGGAATCTCAGGCCCACCGGCAGCGACAAGAATTCCGCGATACGGGGCGAACTCGCTCCATCCGATTGTGCCGTCGAAACATTTCACGCTTGCGTTATGAATACCCAAACTGATTAAAACCTGCTGCGCTGATCGAGCCAGTTCCGAGATACGCTCGATTGCAAGCACGCGGCCTGCGACGTAGGAAAGCACCGCAGTCTGATAGCCAGACCCAGCGCCGATTTCCAAAACACGGTCGTTAGGTCCGACTTCCAACAGCTCTGTCATCTTTGCAACCATAAACGGCTGCGATATCGTTTGCCCTCCCGCGATAGGCAACGCGTGATCTTCATAGGCTTTCGATTGCAAAGCTGATTCGACAAACAGGTGCCGCGGCACTTTATTCATCGCGGCCAGGACTCGCTCCGACCGGATTCCGCGCTGCCGCAACAGATCCAGCATTCGCTGTCGCGGAACCGCGTGAGTGTCATTGAGTGATAGCTGTTTCACGCCCTCTAAATATGCAATCGCAAGTCCAGTTTTGCTACTGGGAATCGTTAAAATTGAATTCTAATGATGCATTACGCCGTGCCAGTGCGCGATCTCTTCTAAGGCCCTGTAATCCGTCAAATCATTGCGCAACGGAGTGATCGAGACCAATCCTTTATTTATTGCTTCGTAATCGGTTCCGTCTTCGACGTTCCAGGTGCTTTCGTCTTCACCGATCCAATAGTAAGGGCGATTGCGCGGATCCAGCCCCTCGATAATCTTTGTCGCTACGGACTTTCGTCCCTGGCGGGTGACCATAGCGCCCATTATTGGCCCGATCGGAACATTAATATTAAGCAATGTTCCGTGCGGGAGGCCTTCTTCAAGAACCTTCTTCGCGGCAAAAACTGCGAATTCGGCGGCGTATTTGAAGTCGTAAGTCCTGTCCGCCGTTGACATCAGCGATATCGCGATAGCGGGTATGCCAAATATCGTTCCTTCCAATGCGCCGGCGACAGTTCCTGAATAGGTGGTATCGTCGCCAAGGTTTGCTCCGCGATTGATTCCTGAGACTACCAGGTTGGGAAGTCCTTCGGTGAAAACCTTCTTCAACGCAAGCGTTACACAGTCAGTCGGTGTCCCGTCAACCGCAAACCGGTGATCGCCAATTTTGTCAATTCTGAGAGGACGGGTTAAGGTAAGCGAATGTGACGCTGCGCTCATTTCGTGCGCCGGCGCTACAACAAATACTTCGCCCACCGATTTAAGAGCTTCGGCCAATTCGACAATACCCGCTGAATTTACGCCGTCGTCGTTTGTTACAAGAATCTTTGGCATCGTTACAACCATTAACGCAAAAAGGGGTGAGCAGGCACGCCTGGCTCTGCTCACCCCTTTTACAAGTTAAATGGTCGGGACGACTGGATTTGAACCAGCGACCTCACGCACCCCAAGCGTGCGCGCTACCAGGCTGCGCCACGTCCCGACATGCAACAGATCGTCTTCAAAGGAGCGAAAGGTTATATAGCATCCGCATCCGGCAAAGTCAAACAAGTCACATATTAGCAGCAGTCGCTTCTGTGATGTGTTTCGCGAAATCTATTACTCGGTGTTCGACCCAGAACCGATCGTAGTCCTCGCCACCGTTCCCGATGAAACCGACATGCGCGCCAAAGGTGGTCGGGCAAAAAGTAATCCAGGGATTACCTTTAAACGGGTTCGAGTCGAACATACTGAATGGAATGAACGGGTCGTCCATTGCGTGAACAATGATTGTTGGGATCTTTATTTTAGGGAGCAGTGGTTTGGAACTCGCCCGGGTGTAATAGTCATCGGCGTTGGCAAAACCGCCGTTTGGCGCGGTGTAAATCTCGTCAAACTCTTTGATGTTTCGAATTCGATCCAGTGGTTTCGGATCGAACAGATCCGGATAAAGCGCGAACCTGCGTCGCATACGCCGTCGCATACTGAAGACGAAATTCCAATGGTAGATTCTGTTGGCTGGCTTCATTATCTCTTGAATGCTCGCGTGCAAATCAATGGCGGGCGACACCGCGAAAATTCCGCGAATTTCCGATTGAGGGTTATCGGTGTATTCAGCAGCCAGCTTTAAAACGATATTACCTCCGAGCGAAAAACCGGCGAGAAAAATATTTTCGATTTTGTCCGTCTTAACCAGGTGTTCTACTACTCTGCGCACGTCACCGCTTCGACTGGCGTTATAGAGCGTATTTGAAAGATGCTCGCTTCCGCCGCAGCCACGCATGTTATATCTGATGGCATTGAACCCGGCGCGAAACGCCTTATCTGCCGTTCCCAAGGCATATTTCGAACTGCTGGATCCTTCCATCCCGTGAACGATGAGAACTGTTGGGCGATTCTGCTTATCTTTCTGCCAATGGCAATGAACTAAAACTCGCTGATCGGGATCGACCTCTATAATTCGCGAATCGACAGGTAATTTCTCGTTTGAATAATGTCGCGGAAGATAGCTCGGGATAATCGTCATCAAGTGACGATTGCGCAGTGTTCGATAAGGCTCAAACCGCCACTTATCCGCTAACGCGTTAAGCCGAATGATTTCGTCCGAAGATGAGAGAGCCACGCTGCTCATTCAATATTATGATGCTCAATTGAGCTCAAGAAGTTTGCTTGATTTACGAATACGACTATTCTCAGTCAGCCGGATTTAATAGGGGCGTGAACTTTAGTCCGCGCAAATATAAACCGATCAAGGTTACCAGGTAATACTCAAATTAGAACACGAATCGGTTGTAACTTTTAGTCTTGAGCGCTTTCCACCTTGCGCGGACTAAAGTCCACGCCACGATTAAAATGTTTGTCCGAATCTTATGTGAAAGACATTGCTCGGTTGCTGAAGCTGGATCCCTTGCGCTGAGAAAAATACCGGCGGATCCAGCAGATGACCAAAATCCACGCCTATTGGACCGATCGGCGTCTTTATCCTTAATCCGATACCGATTGTATTCGTCATTCCGCCAAAACTGATATCCTTGGGGTGCTGGAAAACATTTCCCAAATCGTAAAACGGAACCAGCCGGAATGGTCCGCCGATTGGAATTCTTAATTCCGTGTTGAAAACCACCAGTGCGTCGCCGCCAATCGGCACCAAGGTTGGCACTCCATTCGGAGTTGTGGGCTCAAGTATCCCCTGCGGACCCGCCTCTTCAAATCTGAATCCGCGCAATGTAGTTACACCGCCGGCAAAGAAGCGCTCGCTAATGGGCAGCTCTCGTTCAGGTTCAGAGATAACGCCATCGCCGTTTCGGTCAAATACCTTGAAAGGCGCTGCCAGACCCAGTCTTGCGGCGAATGCCAGGACCGAATCATGAATGAGCGGAACGGATTTCGGCAATGTATGATAGTTCTGGAAATTTCCGAAAAACTTATTGTAGTTTTCGTTGCCACCTAAAAAACTCGCCGCGAATGTGTAATCCGCGCTGAACAGCTTTCCTTTTTCCGGATCCACGACGCTGTCTCGCGTGTCTCTGGTAAAACCAACTGAAAGATCGCCCAGGCGTATCGATTGTTCGTTGCGCGCGATTTCCAGTATCGGAATGTTCTGGATGTTGAAAAGCTTTACGTTTTCAAAATCATAACGAGCGCGCACGGAGGTGTGATCATTCAGTCTGTGTTGAAGCTGAGCATAAGCGGCAAAACGATTAACACCGAACGCCGGACCGGATGTTCCGGACTGAACTATTCCATTAACGATTACTTCAGGCACAAACGCCCGGACGTTAGTGTTGTGATCGTAGTAAACGGAAAGAGTCAACGGCCACTTTGTTCCCATCGGTCGCGGGTCGTTGTACAGAATCTGGCCCAGCTGGTCGCGAGCGCTTATGCTGGTTCGGATTGTCGCGCTGTTTGCCCTGCCAAACAGATTCGAATGGGTTATCTCGAGAAGTCCGCGTGGACCGACGTCGGTTGAATAGCCAAGCCCGTAGGTGAGAAGCAGCGGTTTGGCTTCGGTGACCTTAACGACGACCCGGCGCTCAGAACCCTGAGCGTTGATTTTTTCAGGACTAATATTTACTTCGCGAAATGCGCCTGTCGCGTAAAGATCGCGCTGCGATTGCCGCATCGCCTGCGGGGTCAGAACATCGCCGGTATTGAAAGCCAGGAACTGACGGATAGCGTTCTCGTGCGTCGCAACTTCACCCGTTATTTTTATTTCGCGAACGACGGCCCTTTCGCCTTCATCCACTGTGTATTTAAGGTGAACTTTGTTGCCAGGCAGATCTTCAATATCCAAATTGGTGGCGACGTCGAGAAAGCCTTTTTGAGCGTAATAAGTATCGATTTTCTGAGCGCCCTGTCGCGCGGCCGTTAAATTGAACGGTGCGCCTTTCGCAAGATCAACCTGTTCGCGCACATCTTCTGCTTCGACGGATTTTATTCCGTAGATTGTGATCTCCGAAACGGAAGATAGCGGACCCGGATCGACACTGAACGTTACGACAAGATTCTCGCTGTTGATCGATATTCCCATTCGCGATGTAACCTGCGCGGAGCGATAACCAGCGTCGGCCATCGCTTTGCGAATGGTTTCACGATCGTTTCGCAATCTGTCAGTGCTGGTAATTCCACGAGCCAGACCCCCAAGGAACGGAAGATTCGACAGCAATGGTATGCCACCCACGAAACTGGCCTGCTGAGTTTCGAGCTTGCTCTTAATGTCGTGGGTATTGAGCATCGGCGCGCCCTCGATCTCGACTTTCTCGAGGTCATACCGTCGATCCGGAGTCACGTCATAGACGACATGTACGCTTTCGCCTGAGCAGTCAAGGGGCTCGCAGCGAGCCTTAACGTCTGCGAAGAAATATCCTTTTTGCTGTAGATAATTCTTCATGTTGACTTCGCCCAGCCTCATTAGAGCTCTGCTGTATCCTTCGCTTTCGATGGGCAATTGGCTTTTCTGCGCGCTCTTGCTTATTTTGACGTCAGGAGAAACGACATCCACGACAGCAGGGGGACGAACCGTCTTTTCGAATTTGGGCTTAATTCCCGGTGTAAGGTCCGCGGAAAAATCTTTTCCTAATGCAAACCGTTTTCGGCCGCGAATATCGAACGTGAAAATATTATCCGTGGTTGTTTGTGTCGCCTGCAGACCTCCCTGGCTGTAGCCGGCTATGACAGAGAAACGATTTGTAAGATCGTATTCGAGAGAAATCACCTGATCCTGTTCGGATGAAAGATTCGTCGAGTAAAGGAACGACAGGTTTCGAGCAAGCTGGCGACCTATCGTCAGTCTCGCGGCAGGGTTGGTATTCGGCCGAATTATCGGATCGATCTGGAACTGGCTAAGCCCAAATCGTTGCTGGGCCTGCTCACCGAGGGGATTGAACAACACCTCTGACGTGAGCAGGGAAGCGGCCGTAGTCAATCCCGATTGAACCATTTGATCGCTGTTCACTGTACCAGTGTCGGTGCGTCCTGTGGCAATCAGAGATAAAATTTCTGCTCGTGTTAATTGAGGGTCTGAATTCAGAGTCAGGTCCAGGTCATTTATGGGCCCGCGGATTCCCACGTAAATTTCATCTCCGCTGACAGTGGACTCCGCTTCCAGATTGACCTCGGGAACAGATCCCGCTCCGCCAGTCATTATTAAGGTTCCAGCAGTGATATCGTATTTCTGACCACGGAATTTGATCGTTCCCCCGTTCAGGCTGATTCGCCCTGTTACATCGGTATTGCCAAGCGTGCCGCCAACGTGTAACGCGGCCGTAGCGACCGTATTGACGGTAGTGTTGCGAACCAGCAGCGTATCAGGAGCATTGATATTTACGTCCAGATTGACAGGAATGCCGAATAAGATCGTCGGGCTGCCCGAAGGGCCGCTTATTCCAAGATCGAATCCGGAGCCTCCGCCTCCGGCCGTCGCCAGAGCGCTGAAATCGAAATTCGACAGGTATTCGCCCTCGGGTATATTGATCGTGCCACTGACAGTCTGACCCTGCGGGGTACCGGCAAATGTCAGCGTACCCTCAGCGACGACCGATGCGCCCTGATAATAGAAGTCTACTCCGCTGGCCTGAAGCTTAAAATTCCAGTCGCTCGGCTTGAAAAGTTGAGCAAGTGTGATCGATCCTGCCGCCGTGATCGTCCCATCGTTTGCCGTGGCTTTGAAACTCTGTAGCGTTATCTTATCGCCCGCCAAAGTAATCGAACCGGTGGCGTTGACGAGCTCAACGGGTATCTCGGTCGTCTCAACCGATCCATCACGAAGGGCCATCGATCCCGACAATTTTGGATCGCTGACCGTCCCCATCGCGTGCGCATCAATATCCAGTTTTCCCTGCGCCGATATATCGCGGGAAGATGCGGTCAACAACGCCAGATCGGCCGTGCCTGATAGTGAAAAGTTCATTGAGGCTTCAGCGTTCAAGGCGAGAGTTCCGCCAACCAGCAGGTTGACTCCCTGTCCGCTGATGTGAATCTGGTCGACCGTCACCTGCGGTCCTTGGAGACGGATGGAGACAGGGGTGCTGACGGTTATCGGAGTGCCGTTCGCCGCCAGGGTAATAGCGGAGATCGTAAAACTCCCTCGCAGACGATCCATCGTGAGCTCGTCATTGTCGTTGTACACGGGGCCGCTTACTCGCAATGATCCTGTCAAATTCCCGGCCAGAGTATTGGCCAAATCGGGATAGAGAATCGCCAGCGCCGCACTTATATCCAGATTCTTAAGATCGGTCGAGACTGTAATCGGGGTTCCCGGAGCTTTGAGGTCGAGCGTGGCAGTCAAAGTTTGAGGCGCTCCGGTAACACCCGTCACCACGTTAAGATTTATCTTTCCGTCAGGCGTGGTTCGTGCTGTTACTTGCAGCGGTCCGGCCTGTCGCCCCGCTATCGCGATATTCTGTC
>DASRDY010000022.1:0-38529 GCA_035652355.1 Blastocatellia bacterium | reverse complement strand
TAAAAGATTTTACCTTCCTTGATCAGTTTGTCGGCGTCCGCATCTGTGAGCTTTCGCGGATCAGCAAGTTTGGCCGTAATCTCTTTGTAATGGTCCAGCTTGGCCAGTGATTCTTCGCTGCCGACGGCGACGGTCAACATCTCTTTGCCGTATTCGGTCTTTTCGTTCGCGGTGAAGACCTTCACTCGCGGAGTTGCCTTGGCGAGCTCGCGATAATACCGATACATATCCTTGGTGTAGGTCAACTTGTTCGGTGTGCCGATCACATAACCGAGAACTTTGTCGGGAGAAGGCACGGTATCCGAAGCGGGCAAGTGATCCACCAGCTCAGTCGAGAAGAACTTCTCGGTCGTGTATTCCTTTATCTTCTTGCTGTATTCTTCATTGTTTTTTTGCTCGGACGCAGATGTCGAAGCTGACGAGGTTTTTGGCTTATTGGCATTCTTTTGTGGGCGCGTCTTCGCGAGCGACATTGGAGACACGACCAGAAATGCCAGGAGCATGAGAGAAGCGGTTCCGAGTGCCGTAGCCTTCCGGCAGGACCGCCAGTTTACAAATAAACTTTCTCGGTTCATCTTTCCTCCAGACATGGTTGTTGAGTTTTATTAAGACAGTTCGAAATGATCGGAAAATGCGATAACTACAATAGCACTACAGCAATCGACAATGCGAGCCCTTTTCTGCGCCGTTACGTAAGTGCAGGGCAGCTACGGAGGCAGACAGTTGATCTGTCGATTTCTTTTGACAAAATTTAGGCGCTATATTAACAATCAGATTAGGAGTGGCCAAAATGGTTATTGCAATTGAATTGAAACCAGAAGTGGAAATGCAGGTTTTTTCGCAAGCCTCGAAAGAGGGTGTCACCGTCGAATCGTTGCTTGAATCTGTCATAGAATCTCACTTTCCGCCGGTAAGCGAGAACCCGTTCTATGAAACTGCTTCTACCGATGAATGGGTTAAGGCATTTCGCGACTGGGCGGCAGCCCACAGCCCGATTCTGTCCGTTGCTGATGATAGCCGGGAAAGCATTTACGAAGGCCGTGGTGAATGAAGATACTGCTGGATAGCAACATTCTCACCAGGTCCGTGCAGCCCTCTCATCCAATGTGTCTTACTGCAGTGAATGCCGTTACAGCGTTGCGGAACCAGAACGATCTTCTCTGCGTTGCGCCACAAAGTCTTTATGAATTCTGGGTGGTTGCCACTCGTCCTCTTGGTGAGAACGGAATCGGTTTAACCATACAGCAAGCCGGCGCCGAATTGGCGCGGATAAGAGCATTCTTTGAGTTACTTCCTGACAATGCAACTACTTATTCTGTTTGGGAAAAGCTGGTGCGGCAGCATCAGGTTAAAGGCAAACCTGCTCATGACGCGCGTTTCGCTGCTTTGATGATTACGCACGGTGTCACACATATGCTGACGTTTAATTTTAGTGATTTCAAGAGGTTCAACCAGATAACTGCCATTGATCCACATTCAGTGGCGCAAAGTAATCCTTAGCGGTGTAGGTTAGCTAGCGGGAGAACTTCCGCGAGGATGTTCAGGGCATCTGCGATTTATCCGATGGACAGGAGTTTTCTGATCAATGAATCTGAGTTTAACACCAGTGCGTTTCAAACAGCACGCGGCTCGCGTCTATGGCGACAAAATCGGAGTTGTGTGTGGTGACCAGCGATTCACCTATAAACAGTATAGTGACCGAGCTAACCAACTGTCGCATGCGTTACGGCAACTTGGGGTTTCGCCGGGTGATCGCGTTGCTTTCCTCAGTTACAACTGTCACAGGCTGCTCGAAGCGTACTATGGTGTTGTGCAGATTGGCGCGGTTCTGCTGCCGCTCAATATAAGATTGAAACCGGGTGAGCTTACCTACATTCTGAATGACTCAGGAACGACAGTACTGTTCTTTGAGCCAGAACTGACGAATTTAACTCAAGAAATAGCTTCCGGCGCCAAAACGATAAAGAACTACATCGCGTTGTCAGGCAATCCACCGTCCTGGGCAGAATCGAAAAACTATGACTCTTTCATAGCAGATGCTCCGACGACTGAACCAGACTTTGATATAGATGAAAACTCGTTGGCTGAGCTCTTTTACACCAGCGGCACGACGGCGAATCCAAAGGGAGTAATGCTTTCACACCGCAATCTATACATGCATGCGATGAATGTGATGGCGGGACTTCAGTTCGAAGATGATCTGGTGCAATTGCATACGATACCGCTTTTTCACGTGAACGGATGGGGAACTCCGCAGTACGTGACTTGTCAGGGTGGCAAACACGTGATGCTCCAGAAATTCGACCCCGTGCAGATCTTCGAGTTAACTCAACAGGAACGGGTCAGCAGAATCTCCGTGGTGCCGACAATGGCAACCGCCCTGGTGAACTGTCCGGAGATATCCAAATATGATCTCAGCAGCATGCGCCTGGTCAATATCGGCGGCGCCGCGTGTCCGGTAGAGTTGATCAAACAAGTGGAGGAAAAGACGGGAGCATTGTGTTTCGCCGGTTACGGACTCAGCGAGACATCCCCCGTTTTGACCTTATCGCTGCCGAAGCGTGAAATGAACCTGAGCGAAGAAGCGAGATTCCGTTTACAAGCGATGACCGGAAGACCCTTGCCAGGCGTAGAGATTCGAATCGTTGATGGCGACAATAAAGATGTACCCGCAGATGGCGCAACGCCAGGCGAAATCATTGTTCGATCAGACAGCGTGATGATGGGTTACTGGAATTTGCCGGAAGAGACCGCTCGCGTTATGGTTGACGGATGGTTTCACACTGGCGACATCGCGACTATTAATGAAGATGGATATATCCTGATCGTTGACCGTAAGAAGGACATTATTATAAGCGGCGGCGAGAATATAACTTCACTCGATATAGAAAAGGCGGTCTATGGCCATCCTGCTGTTCTGGAATGCGCCGTGATAGCCGTTCCCGACCACAAATGGGGCGAGGTGCCCAAGGCACTGGTTGTTATCAAACCAGGAATGAGCGCAACCGAGGAAGATATAATCGATTTCTGCAAGGACCGAATCGCCAATTTCAAACTGCCGCGTTCCGTTGAATTCTTCGATGCTCTTCCCAAAGGCGGCACGGGAAAGATACTAAAGCGGGAATTGAGGGAACGCTACTGGCAAGGACAGGCGAAGAGGGTTCATTAATTTTCAACGAGAAAATTCTTTACTAACGCAGAGGCTCAAATCTGTAAACTGCCCGCCGACTGTGCTAGGATTGGCTACCTCTAAGCGCAGCCTCGATAGTCACCAGCATTTCTCAAACGCCATCGTGTGCTGCGACGCTGCTGGTTGGAGTTTCTGACCAGCCGGTTCGATTGAAACCGACGAAAGGAGACCGATTGCATGAAGGTCTATGAGACAAAGGACATCAGAAACTTGGGCATTGTAGGTCACGGCGACACGGGTAAGACTTCGCTGACAGAAGCGATGCTCTTTACCGCGGGCGCCGTTCAGCGACTCGGGCGTGTCGACGAAGGCTCAACGACAACCGATTACGATGAAGACGAACGAGCGCGAAAAATAACTATCCATACTTCACTGGCAAATCTGGAATGGGACGGCGCAAAGATAAATATCCTGGATACCCCCGGTTATAACGCATTCATCTACGATGCAAGGGCCGCGCTGCGAGTGGCAGATGCCGCAATAGTCGTGGTCGATGCCGTCTCAGGTGTTGAAGTCCAGACCGAAAAGGCCTGGAGCTATGCCGATGAATATGGACTGGCTCGGTTTGTTGTCATAAATAAACTGGATCGCGATCGCGCCGATTTTCAGCGAGCGCTCGCTTCAGTCAATGAATCGTTGACGCGAACGGCGGTTCCTTTCCAGTTGCCAATCGGTACAGAGCATGATTTTCGCGGTGTGATTGATTTGATTAAGATGCGGGCGTTCACCTCAACGGGCGATGGCAGCGGCAAATTTACCGAAGGCGATATTCCGGGCGATATGCAGGGCGATGCTGATAAAGCTCGTGAAGCCTTGATAGAAATGGTCGCCGAAAACGACGAAACCTTGATGGAGAAGTTCTTTGAAGCCGGTACGCTTACCGAAGACGAGCTGACGTCGGGCATCAAAAAAGGAATTCAGTCTGGTGGACTGGTACCGGTCTTATGCGCCAGTGCCACGCACAACATCGGTATCGCGCAATTGCTGAACGCGATTGTCGGGTTTGGTCCATCGCCGGCAGATATTGGTGTTGCGAAGGGAACGTCTGCTGAAGATGGCGCTGGCGACGAGATCGAACGCAAGATCAGCGACAGCGAACCGTACTCTGCATTCGTGTTTAAGACGGTTGTTGATCAATTTGGCAAGATAACGATCTTCCGCGTTTATTCAGGAGTCATCAAAGCCGATGCGACCGTGTACAACATCACCAAGAATTCGCAGGAACGGTTGGGTCCTGTGCATGTCATTCAGGGCAAGGCGCTGACGAAAGTAAATGAAATCCACGCAGGCGATATTGGGGCCGTAACAAAGTTGAAGGATACTTCGACGGGCGATACGTTCTGCGACAAGGCCGCGCCGATCTATTACCGACAGGCGATCATTCCGACTCCGGCAATTTCGTTTGCGCTCGAACCAAAATCGCGTAACGACGAGGATAAATTATCAGCAGCTATTCACAAGATGCTGGATGAAGATTTGGCTATGCGATTTGAGCGCGACCCACAGACGAAACAGTTCCTGCTTTCGGGAACAGGTCAGCAGCACGTCGAAATCATTATCGACAAATTGAAGAAGCGCTACGGCGTCGAGGTAACTCTTCATCCGCCGCGCATTCCGTACAAAGAAACGATCCGTAAGAGCGCAGAAGTGCAGGGGCGCCACAAGAAACAGACGGGCGGTCGCGGGCAATTTGGCGATTGCAAATGCATCTTTTCACCTCTTCCACGCGGGGCGGGGTTCGAATGGGTGGACAAGATCTTCGGCGGCTCTGTGCCGCAGAACTTCCGGCCAGCGATTGAAAAGGGAATTCACGAGGCGGCGAGCCGCGGTCCGCTTACTGGATCACCGGTGGTGGATTTCAGGGTTGAGCTGATCGACGGATCGTATCACGACGTAGATTCGGACGAACTTTCATTCAAAATGGCCGGTCGCAAAGCGTTCCGCGCTGCGATGGAAAAAGCCAATCCCGTGATTCTGGAACCGATTATGACGGTCGAGGTGGTTGCTCCGCAGGAATTCTCAGGCGATCTGATGGGCGATTTGAACTCGCGTCGCGGTCGAATTCAGGGTATGGACACGCGCGGCAACAATCAAATTGTGAAGGCAAAAGTTCCGATGGCGGAGATGCTGAACTACCAGCCGACTTTGAATTCCATTACGGGAGGCCGCGGCAGCTACACGATGGAATTTGATCATTTCGATGAAGTTCCCGCTCAGATTGCCCAGAAGGTCATTGCAGAGGCTGTGGCTGAAGGACGAGTACACGCTCACGAAGAGGAATAGTTCGGGGTACAAGCTTTAGCTTGCCTTTTTTTCTAAGCAGCGGCCTGAAGGTTGTACTCTAAACAACAAAGGGGCGAGTCGCAAGACTCGCCCCTTCGTTGTTTACGGTGTTACTCGACTCAACCTACTTGGCGCAATCTATCGCCAGTTGCAGTTGGGTTATAGCATCATTAGTGGCCTCCAATGCTTTTTGTTTGTGTCCACCGAAATCGTGAGCAGCGTTCTGCATTTCATCTCGGGCTGCCTTTAATGAGTCAAGGGCAGCTCGGATGCGCGGGAATCTTTGATACGGTTCTGACGACAACGAGACTTTGACATAGCTCGCCTTGTTCAGATCGTTCTGAATCAATCCCGCTCGGTCATACCGCAGGGCTTCCTGCAGTTGCGTGATGGCATAGTCAGTTGCTTTAATGGCATCGGCTTTGTGCCCGCAGAACTCGTCTTTAGCATTTCTCATCTCCATTCTTGCGTCTTTCAGCGCATTGATGGCAGCCCGAATTTTCGGGTGTCGCTCCTGCGCCGACAGCATCGAAACCGCCGACAGACACAGAACCAAAACTAACGCCGCAGACATTGATCTCAAAAGTCTTCTCATGTTATCTCCTCAATTCCTCTTGTTTGTAATTTTTAACAAACGGACTGAAAACCTTTCATTGAAGGTTTCATGCAAGTTTCAGACAGTTTTAGCCGATGAACCGATACACACAACTGCTCGTATACCTATTAAGAGATTTATCAACTGAAAAAGTCTGAAAACTTTGGTGAGCCGGAAATATATTCGTTCAAAAGCGGCCGCTTTTCAACTTCGAAAGGGCTTCTATGAAAATTTAGAGATCAGCCTTTAGGTTGCTACTTTCGGACACAGCCAAGCTGAAGCCTGGACTCTGAACTTTATTCGTCCGCTTCTTCCATTCGGATTCCGTGGCGCTCTGCCATTCGGTAGAGGGTTCTTCTGTCGATCTGCATTATCTCTGCAGCGCGTGTTCGGTTTCCGCGCACGCTCTCCAAAACGTAGATCAGGTATCGACGTTCGAGCTCGTCCAATGAAGGCAAGTCCTGAAACATCTCGACCAGTTTATTCTGCGCCTTCGGTATTTTAGCTGGCTTCAGGGACCAGAATTTCTCAGGCAGATCGGCTGGCGTTATTACATTGCCTCTTGCATAAAGCAAAGCGTGCTCGATTGTGTTTTCCAATTCTCGAACATTGCCGGGCCAATCATAGGCCATCAGTATCGTCATGGTATCGTCAGCGATTGTGCGTCTGACGTGCGTTCGTTGAAAAGACTGCTCAATGAAATGGGCCGCCAGCAGCGGAATATCTTCACGGCGTTCCCGAAGAGGAGGTACGACAAGAGTAACTACACTTAATCGGTAATAAAGGTCTTCACGAAATCTCTTCTCCTTGACTTCCTGTTCAAGGTTTCGATTGGTGGCCGCGATGACGCGAACGCTGACTTTGATTGGGCGATTGCCACCGACACGGCGGACTTCACCTTCCTGCAATGTCCGCAGTAGTTTTACCTGAAGCGCAGGGCTCATCTCTCCGACTTCGTCCAGGAAAATAGTTCCGTCATCGGCTTCTTCGAACAGTCCTTTCTTGTCTGCTATCGCGCCGGTGAACGATCCTTTCATATGTCCAAACAGCTCCGACTCCAGCAAGGTTTCAGTCAGCGCACCGCAGTTCACAGCAACGAAAGCGTTCTTTGATCGAGGGCTCCGTTGATGAATAAATCGCGCGACGACTTCTTTACCGGTTCCTGATTCGCCCATTACCAGCACAGTCGATGACGAAGGAATCACGCGAGCGATTTCTCGGTAAAGCTCGATCATCTTTCGGCTGCGGCCAACCATTGCAGAATGTTCCAGACTGATCTGCTGCTGTCCTTCGCGAGCGGCTGGTGCTGCTTTCTGCTGATCCAAAGCGCGTCTGACTGTCTGTATGACTTCCTGGACATTGAAAGGCTTGCTGATGAAATCGAAAGCACCTTCCTGAACGGACTCGACAGCCTTTTCCAGAGTGCCGAATCCGGTAATTAATATTATGTCTGTGTTGGGGAGCTCTTGCTTAAAGGTTCTCAACAGCGCCAGCCCGTCGATCTCGGCATTCAGGTTTATGTCACTGACGATCAGGTCGAAATTCGAGCCGCGCGCAACAGTCAGCGCTCGCGCGGGAGTCTGAGCCGATTCTACGGTCCAGCCTTCATCGGTAAATATTTCAGATAGAAAACGGCAAGTCTCCAGATCGTCGTCAATGACAAGGATTCGTTTCATGAACCTAATGATACTCGGACTTGTGTGACAGAACCAGCCAAAGATCGGTTCGGATTAGGCCTCATCTACGATGTTTCTTGATCATCGTCAGTCTCTATCTTGCCCCAATTCGACCCAATCGCAGACGCTATTCCTCTTGGCCCAAGAAGGAGCACGAGACCCAGGACGACGCGGGCGCTCTCTTCGACAATTGATCCGACGGGTACTCCACTATAGCTGCCTGTGAATGGAGAACTTTCGGTAACGCTGTGAGGAATGAAGAAGGCGTTAATGATGATCATTTTTAACAAGGTTGGTAAGGCGATGATCAGAAAATATGCGCCGAGTGTGGAAAATGCGATCGATTGAAGCCAAAGATAACTGTTTCTGTCGATTTGCACCGCTGTGTTTTCCAGCCCGCTGGTTATCAAGCGGGCTAGCTTTGGCGCAAAAATCAGAAACAGCACGGAAATCAAAATGTACATCGCTGAACCAATGAGTACGACGACAGCAGTGGAATCAATTTGGGTTGCGGGATTAGAAAACGATCTGATGAACATAATTAAGTCTGGAATTCCTGATAAGGCGAACGCCAAGACAAAGAGTGCAACCGCTCTGATAGTAACCACTGCTAGTGAAAAAATATCTAACATATTTGCTCCTTGGAGTGTGCCAAACGACAAAGGACCAATGATCTTGCCGCATCTGTGAATAGAAAATTAATTCTATGACTTTTTGCTCTTATACGCGGTGAGGGAGTACGTGTCAATAATCAACGAGACTGATTGTTGGCTGGCAGATTTATTCCGAAGTTCTCTAATCAGTTCACCTCAACCTAATCGCCGAAAAATTGATGAAATGTGCCATAAAGGCGTATAATCATATTCACACGGTAAAGACAGCCAGATCAATAGCAGAAATCATGAATCGCTCTATAGAATGTTAGTGGAGTGGTTGCCATCTGGTGGTTAAGTGGCTTGTTAACGCGTTCGGTTACTTCGAGGAGGCCCGGATTTGAAAACTACGACCGAATATCTCTGGTTCGATACCCGCCATGAACACGAATACATACTGATCACTGACAAAGTCTCATCGATAGTCAAAGAGAGTGGCGTGCAGGAAGGAATGGTGCTTGTCTCCGCCATGCACATCACGGCCTCGGTATATATCAACGATGCCGAAGATGGATTAATTTCCGACATTGAAGAATGGCTGACGAAACTCGCCCCCCCGCGTCCCGACTATAAACATCATTTGACTGGCGAAACGAACGGCGATGCGCATTTGCGGCGGTTATTGATGGGGCACCAGGTCGTTGTTCCCATAACGAAAGGGAAGCTGGATCTGGGACCGTGGGAACAGATTTATTACGCTGAATTCGACGGCAGACGGCGCAAACGAGTAATCGTCAAAGTGATGGGCGAATAGCGGCTCGGCCTGCAAATCGTGCGAGCTTTTTGCTGTGGCCTGTAAGGACTAAGGCCTCCGAGGGCCCGAGGGATTGATGTCCACTCATCTTCAGGAAAGCGCAACTCAGACTCAGGTAACCGACGACCACGGGCTGTTCCAGCTTCTAGGTCGACTGGCGAGTGATATTGCCAGCTCGCTGGAAACCAATGCCATCCTGAACACTGCCGCGGATGGTTTGCGGAAAGCTCTGCAATCCAGGCGCGTGCTTATACGTCGGTTTCCTGAGATTGGAAAATCGCAGATTGTCACTGAATCCCGCGCCGAAGGAGTAGAATCGTTCTCAGATTTTACAGTGCCAGGTGACAGCCCGGTTTTAGCAGAGCTCAAATCAGGGACAGTCGCAATAGTTTATCCGCAAGTTGAGGGTGTATCGCCTAAAAGAGTGGACGATTATATGCAAACGGTGCAGCCGATCGCCGGTTGCAAAGCCTTCATCTACTGTCCGATCACCGTCGACGGAACGCTGTGGGGGAATCTGAGTGTCCATGGTGATCCGCATCGCGATAGCTGGAAACCGGCAGAGGTCGAGCTGGCAAAGGCGATTTCCGGCCAATTAAGCGCCGCGATAAAGAACTCTCGTTTGTATCAATCCGCTCTCGATGGAAAGCGCAAGATCGAAGCGTCGGAACAGTATCTTCAAAAAGTAATCTCCTCCATTAACTATGGCGTGGTAGTTATCGAGCCCGATTTTCGAATCGCGTATGTGAATCCGCTGATGGCGAAGATTCTAGGTTACTCTGTGGAAGAGTTGAGCCAGATGGACTCGCAGATAATGGTGTCACCAGAATCACTTTCAATCGTGAAAAGCGAATTCACAAAACGACGAGAGGGAATGAGCGGCACGTACGAAGTCGTTCTGATCTCAAAAACCGGCGAGCGCGTCCCGGTTTTGATAAGCTCGTCGCCTCTTTCGTTTCACGACAAGTTTCAAGGTTCCGTATCTGTCATAACCGATCTGCGAGAGCGACGCCAGCTCGAAGAACAGTTGCGGCAAACAGAGCAGAGCCGCCTGTCGCTGATCGAAAGCGCACCGCTGGTGATGGTGGTAACCGATTACCGCGGCCGCATCAAATTCGTCAACCCGAGCTTCGAAAGCCTTTTTGGCTACACCAAGGCCGAAATCGAGGCCAATCCTTTATTGTGGCGCAACCTGATATTGCCAGAGGACCGCGAGCACCTTCGCCAGGAATTGGCCAAAATGGTGAAGAGCGACCGGTTCTATGAAGTTGAATATCGATGCCAGGCGAAAGACGGTCGTCTGTTATGGCTGTCACAGATCACATTGCCCATACGGAACAGCGCCGGCCAGATTGTCGGTTTTGAATCCTGGGCGCATAACATTACGAAGCGACGAGAAGCAGAAGGCCAGGTTAGAAGACTCGCTCACACAGTAGAGAGCATCGGTGAGCTGGTAATTGCCAGCGACTTGGACGGTTATATCACATACGCGAACAGGGCGGCGCTGGCCCGATTAGGCTATACGTCTGACGAACTGGTTCGGCGTCCTGCCAGCGCGTTACGCGATCCGGCAGAACTGACAGGGAATCGCGGGCTAAATGAAATCCCGGATCCCGGCTGGCAAGGTGAGGTCAGGCTGCTGACAAAGTCAGGCGAGATTTTTCCTGTTTATTTGACCACCTCGCCAATTACCGATGATGATGGTCGAACTGTCGCTGTTGTGGGTATAGCCAGGGATGTTTCCGAGCAAAAGCGAATCGAAGAGCGCGAAATTCGACATCGGCGCCAATTGACGGCTATTAACGAGGCTGGCCGATCAATCAGCTCGATGCTCAACCTCAATGATGCCTTGAAAGTTGTTACGAACTGTTTGTGCAGCAGTTTTGGGGCGACGGATGCGATCGCGTATCTGGTTGCACGGCGAGATGATCAGGCGCAAAAAATCTCCCTCTCTGCTGCTACTGGCTGTAGCGATTCTCCGACGTTTGAGAATATCTCGCTGAAATTAGGAAGCGACTCGCCTTTGAAAAGTGCGATTACGAATTGCAGACCAACTTTCGGCCAATTGGTGGATGACGCGGCAAATCTCGGGATGTACTACGCGGTTTACCCGCTGATTTTCTCCAGCAAGGTTCCTGGATTACTGGTGATGTTTACTTCGGCCGAATTGCAGGACGATGAAAAGGAATTGATTGCATCGCTGGCCAGTCAGGCCGCCATTACCATAGAGAATGCGCGATTATTTGCCGCTCAGCAGGATGAAGTGGAAATCACAAAAGCTCTTCTTGAGGTTTCGACGATCATCGCCGAAAGAGACACACTATCTAATATACTCGAGCGAATCGTTGCATTAACCGGACGACTTCTCGACGCTGATGCCTGTGTGCATTTCCGCTTTGACGAAGAAACCGAGCTGTTCGTCCCTGACGCATATCACGGTCTGCCGGATGAGTTCCTGGAAGAATTCAAGGCGACCTACGTTCGCACCTCGGACTCCCAGGCCGCGGCGACAATCTTCTATGATAGACGACCGGTCATCATCGACAACGTTCAGGACAGCCCGTTAAAGCTTTCGAAACTGATGACGAAAATGGGTGTTCGCTCGTTGATAGTGCTGCCGCTGACCGCCAAGTCTCGCCTGTTCGGAACGATCAATGTTCTATATTTCAATAAGGCTCATCACTTCACGCTGAAAGAGATTGCGATCGCCGAAGGCATAGCGGTTCACACGGCAGTGGCGCTGGACAATGCCGAGCTATATTCGAAAATAGAAGAGCACCGCCAGGAACTTATGAGCTTATCACGCAAAGTTGTCGAAGCTCAGGAAGAAGAACGCCGACGGATCTCCAGGGAACTGCATGACGAGGCCGGACAGGCTTTAACAGCAATCAAAATTAACATCGAGATGGTCGAGCGCGAGCTGCCAGCAGACAAGTCGGCGTTTCGTCGTCGTCTTGTCGAGGCCAAGGAGCTGGTCGATCTGACCCTGCAGGAAGTAAGAAGACTCTCGCACGAGTTGCGACCTTCGATCTTAGACGATCTTGGGCTGTTGGCCGCTTTACGCTGGTACACGCATAATTTTTCTAAGCGCACGGGCATCGCAGTCTCGCTCTCACCGGAAGAGATGCCGGATCGTTTGCCGCCGGAGATAGAGACGACGCTCTATCGCGTCGTTCAGGAGGCGCTGACTAACGTGGTTCGTCATTCAGGCGCAAGACTGGTGACAATCAATCTTTATCGCAACAAAGGTCGATGCCGAATGATAGTCTGCGATGACGGTCACGGCGTCAGTTCTGACGCTCAAAGCGACGGTATAGGTCTGCTGGGGATGCGAGAGCGGGTGAGATTGTTTGGTGGGTCTGTTATATTGGAATCCCTGGAACGCGGGGCACAGTTAATTGTCGATGTCCCGGTTGATTCCCGCGTGGCGGAATGATAACTTGCGCGTAATGCAAACGCTTGCCCAGGCGGTTGTTATTGAGCAGGAGGTTCTAAGTAATCCATGAAAAGAATCAAAGTCCTGGTCGCGGACGATCACACCATTGTGCGACAAGGGTTACTTGCCCTGCTTAACGAACAACCGGATATCGAAGTAGTTGCGGAAGCCGAAGACGGGCGAGACGCGCTAAAAAAATGCGAGAAGCTATCACCCGACATAGTTATTCTCGACGTCGGAATGCCACGATTAAACGGTTTAGAGGCCGCCAGACAGATCAAGAAGCAGAACCAGGCTACCAAAATCCTGATGCTGACCATGCATTCCGATGAAGAGTACATTTTCGAAACTCTCAGATCAGGGGCAAGCGGTTACTTGTTGAAAGATGCGGCGGCAACCGAGCTAATTACGGCTATTCATTCAATATACTCCGGCCAGTCTTACTTAAGTCCATCGGTGTCACACAGAGTAATAGAAAATTACATCCGCAAGGAGACGACTCCGACAAGCGACGATTCTGGCTCGCATAAGCTGCTGACCGAAAGAGAGCGCGAGGTCCTGCAACTGGTTGCTGAAGGTAAGACCAACCGCGAAATCTCCGACATGCTCAATATTAGTATTAAAACCGTTGATAATCACCGTACAAACCTGATGAACAAGCTTGATATACACGACCGGGCAGGATTAGTACGATACGCCATAAAAAAAGGGATAATTACCCTCACGGAATAGAGAACAAATGTAACGTTTGGCGGCCAGGTGACACTACTTACTTGGTTGCTTTAACATTAGGGTGACCCTGACCCGAAATCTAGGGTACATACCCGATTATAAAAATGCACTTCATCAAGTAAATTTTAACGTGGAGGGGGGCTCCGAAAAGATAAGGTAGGGCATGATTCTGTTTCCTGGACCTCCTCACAAGAATTGTGCCCTCCCCTCTAATAAAAAAAAAGTGAGGGCCTGGACTCACACCGGTATATGACAAGAGTTTTGATAGTAGATGATAGCCGCATCGGTCGTAATGCGGTTCGTTCAGTGATTGCTGGCAACTCGACGTTGAAAATAGTTGGCGAGGCGGCCACCGGCGAAGAGGCGCAATTGCTGACAGACGAATTAGCCCCTGAAGTCGTTCTTCTGGATTCCACATTGCCCGATATCGGCAGTTTTCGGCTGACGCGACTGCTGAGAAAGTCCCACCCCGAAATCAAGGTCATAATGCTGTCTACGTTCGATGACGAGGAATATCGACGCGAGGCGCACATCTGCGGAGCGGCCGGTTATATCGTAAAAAACCAGGTCGCCAATAATTTGAACGAAACGATCAACAGCGTCGCAACCGCAGCGGTTGCTTAACCTGTGGCGGAGACATTCAGTCTGCGCATCTCGATTAGCAATCCATTAAGTTCTTAATTAAGAGGTAGATATACAGACCAGCGCAGACTGAATGTCTGCGCCACAGGTGATTTATGTGCCGGTGCTGACTAATTCTTCTGCTGGTTCGGATTGCAGGTTCAATCGTTTCAGCTTTTCAATCAAAGTGGTTCGCTTCATCCTTAGAAGCTCAGCCGCAAGACTCTTGTTCCCGCCGGTTCTTTGCAGGCTCTGAAGTATCAGATCGCGCTCGATATTGGAAACTACGGTATCAAATGATATCCCTTCTTCAGGGATTTTAATCGAGGCCGTAGTTGCAGACGATTCGCTGGATTGAACCTCGAGGGGGAAGTCGGACGGCATGATCTGTTCACGTTTTCGGCTGAGGACCACGGCTCGCTCGATCACGTTTTCCAGCTCACGCACGTTGCCGGGCCAGTCATAAGACATCAGCTTTTTAATAGCCAGCGGGGAAATCGTTTTTGGATCGACTTGTAACTGTGCGCAGAACTTCTTTGTAAAATGATTGGCCAGCAATGGCACGTCCTCTCTTCGTTGACAGAGTGATGGCGTATGAATCGGTATCACATTCAATCGATAAAACAGATCGCGGCGGAATGTTCCTTCATTTACGAGGCCTTCAAGGTTAGAGCTTGTCGCCGCAATGACCCGCACATCGCATTTGATGGTTTGCGTTCCGCCCAAACGCTCGAATTCACGCTCCTGGAGAACTCGCAGTAATTTTACCTGCAGGGCCGGGCTCATGTAACCGACTTCATCCAGAAACAGCGTTCCCATATGAGCCTGTTCGAACCGGCCGGCTCTGTTGGTCTGCGCGCCCGTGTATGCCCCTTTAACGTGACCGAACAGCTCGTCTTCCAGCAGATTTTCGGGAATGGCCGCGCAATTTAGCGAAACCATCTTGCCGTTTGCTCGATTGCTGAGTCGATGAAGAGCTCTTGCAACAAGTTCTTTTCCGGTTCCCGTTTCGCCCGTGATCAGCACGGTGGAATTACTACGGGCGACAACATCGACCAGATCATACAGCTCGCGCATCGTCTCGCTGTTGCCGATGATCGTTTGATTCATCTCTTCGATGGCGTCTATATGCTTGATCTCTTTTTTATCGGTGCGGTCGTTCTCTCTGTTTGAGCACAACGCGTCGGCCAGTTTTTGTCTCAGCTCTGCCAGCTCGAACGGTTTCGGAATGAAATCATAAGCGCCCATCCGAATGCAATGAACGGCCGATCTGATGCTGGCTGCTCCAGTGATGACAAAAATGGCGGTGTCGGGATAAAGCTTCAAGGCCTGGCGGACAACGTCGGTTCCATTTAGCGCAGGCAGATTTAGATCGGTAATAATCGCGTCGTACGGCGACTGTCGCAATTGCTGCAGAGCTTCCTCTGCCGATGATGCCGTCTCGACAATGTATCCTTCAAATTGGAGAAATTCCTGCAGCAGATTAAGAATCGTCTCGTCATCATCAATCACAAGAACCGATTGTTGTGTAGGTACTGACTGAAATCCCACTCGTGAGCCTCCGTTGGCTGTTTGGCTGCAACGCGGTTTCTGCTGGTGAACCGCGATCAGACTTTATTGAGCTATGGTTTAACCCTGAGCTCTCATTTTTACTATTCGACTGGCGCTTACGTGACCGATAGCGAAATTATCAGAAATGATAAATCCTTTTAGATGAGGAATGTGGCGCTTGGTAGTTAGAGTAGATTATCTAATGAGCAATATGCCAACCAATGTAGGGGCAGGGCTTGTCCCTGTCCGAATTGCCGAATGGCAATTAAAAGTTAGGTTACCCAGCAATCTCATCGTGCTCTGCACGGTTCGGGCGTGGACAAGCCCTGCCCCTACAGTTTTATTTCGTGTCCTTGGGCTTCAGGATCTGAATCTCTTGCGCGAGGTTTGTTGCGGTTTTGTAATAGACCAGTTTTATGCGACGGCCCTTTTGGATGTCTTTCAACGTCAGGCGCTTTTTGCCGAACTCTTTTTTGTCGCCGGAAATATCGGCGTTGACAGAGACCTTGTACGTTTTGGTCTCGTTTGTAATCTCGTCTTTGACCTTGATCAGGTCTTCATCCGGAAAGACGTCGACGACTACCGCTGTCGTACTGGCCTTTTCGTCAATTCTCGGCGGCCTGTTGGGCATATTTCCGGGACCATAGGTGCCCTGCGAAAATCCAGTCGAACAGGTCGCGACGATGAAAAGAAGAAAACAAACGCCAGAGAAAATCTTGAATTTCATAAAGCCCCGCAGTTTTTTGGAATTATCAGTACCGAAAAGATAGCACAGGCGGATTTGAACTAAAAGCGCCGGATATTTTTGAGGTTAGACCGCGTGGTGACGAGAGCCTTACCTGCGTCTGATAACAGTTGAGTGATTGCCAGGGCGGCAAACGCGGTAAGGCACAAGTCCGAATTTGGCCAACTGATGTCACGCTGTCACAGTCATGGTAAGATGCGTGTATTCATAGAGATAGAGCTGTGGCATCTGGTGCCGCGCGAAGATCCGTGGCCAAATGATGTCACACGCTTTGAAGCCAAGGGGTATCTGGATTCCAAGTCAGAATTGTCCTTATTGTGGTCTCCACGCAAGAATCGCAATCTTATTCGTTCATCTTTTTAGCATGATATTTAAGCTCGGATCTGGGCATAGCCCTTTACGGTTGATCGCGCTACAATTATCTGGCGATTTCCCAACTAAACCATGAAGGTCAAGCCTGGTAGTCGATCAGAAGATCACGGGTGATGTGAATCGCTCGGGTTGCTTTGAATCTCAAGAGAAGTGTTATGGCAAAGAGAGTACGAATAATATCCGCAATATTACAACTTCTGCTGGCAGTGGTTATTGGACTGCCGACCGGAGCGATCTGTCAAACTCCACAGTCGCCTGGCAAACCGGATAAATCCGGAACAAATGGGCAGGAAGAGGTAAAGCTTGCTACTGAACTTTTGCAGGTTGATGCCGTGGTATCTGACAAATCCGGCAAACTGATCAGCGACCTAAAGAAAGAAGATTTCGAAATTCTTGAAGATGGCAAACCGCAGTCGTTGAGCTTTTTCGCGTCACAGATTCGTAAACCAATCGACGACCTTAAGAACCTTGATCTGAGCAAAAAAGCCGAAAGCCTGGACAAACTGGCAACGCCGTCCAACATCGACAGCGGCAGAGTCATTTTGCTGATATTCGACAACCTGCACATGGACGTAACAAATGTCGGAAGGACGCGTGATGCGCTTATCCGATTTATTGACGACGACGTCATTGATGGCGATAGAGTAGCTGTTCTGACGACGGCTGGCGGGCTGGGGATTCTCCAGCAATTGACAGACGATAAAACGGTAATGAAAAGAGCGATCAGCCGTCTTACGTCGCGTCCAGGTATCGAAGACAATAGAAATCCGAAGATTTCTGAGTACCACGCCCAGTTAATTGAACAAGGTGACAGAGAAGCGCTCCAAGCCGCGATTAACGAGACAATTATCGCTGAACATCTTCAGGATGTTCCTGGCGCAGAAGGCATTGCCAACAGCATTGTTCAAAGCCGCGTGGCAAATCTCGTGGGTCAGTCAAGAGTGTTTGGACAAGACACACTGGGAACCCTGATTAACGCGATTAAGGCAATGAAGCCGATCAAAGGACGGAAGATGGCCGTCTTTGCGTCTGACGGTTTTCCGGTCCAGGATAGCGCGTTGAGAAGCAACGTGCTGGACGTAATTGACGCCGCCACTCGCGCAGGTGTGGTGATTTATGCTTTGGATGCGCGCGGTCTGTATACGGCCATCCCGGGCGGCGATGCGTCGCAGTCAAACCCGATCACCAATTCAAACGACGCGATCGAATTCAACAGTATTCAGCGGGCTTCATTGGAGGCTCAAAAAGACGTAATGAATGCGCTGGCCCATGACACCGGCGGCTTCGCGATATTTAACAACAATGATCTTCATCTTGGGTTGAAGAAGACGATTGACGACAACAGCGCGTATTACATCCTTGCCTATTATCCGACTAACACGAAAACCGACGGCAAGTTCCGCGAGATCAAAGTGGTCGTAAAATCGCACCCTGAATATATAGTCAGGACGCGCCGCGGTTACTATGGGCCCGGTCGTAAAGAGACGGTGGCGGAAGCGAACAAAGCTGCGTCGAAAAATCAGCAGGCACAAAACGCAGCGAATAATCAACAGGTAAATCCCACTGCTACCGCTGACGCAAAGGGAGATCAAGCGGTCCGAGACTCGCTGACATCGCCGGTTCCGGCTACCGACCTTGCGCTTAAACTTTCACTGAACTATATAAATCTGCCGAAAAAAGGAGGCTTGACAGTAGTGGATCTGCTGGTTGAGCCTCAGAACCTGCAATTCGGTAAGACAGATGTTGCCGACGAAGATAAGAAACTCCAGGATAAGAAACAGGCGGCCAATCCCGGAGACGTAAATCAGTTGCGGCCAAAGACCGGCGACGGTCAATCAAAAGACGAACGTTACGCATCGACCCTGGATGTTTACGTATTGGCATTTGGCCAGGATGGAAAACAGGCGGCTAGTTTTAAGAAGTCAATTCAGATGCGACTTCGCGAGAACACCTTTGATTTCGTTAATAACAACGGACTTTTCTATCACGATATGCTTTCTTTGCAGCCTGGTATTTATCAGGTGAGACTGGCGGCAAGACAGCGCGAGACGGGATTGATTGGCACGACAAGTGAATGGATTGATGTTCCGGACCTGAATCAAAAGAAGCTGACGTTGTCGAGTGTCTTTATTCGACCTCTGCCACCGGCCGATCCCGATGACGAGGATCAGAACAAAGAACAGAAGAAACAGCTTGAGCCGGTTTTCTCTGAATTTACTAATCAAGCTTATCGCCTGATTCCGGAAGGATCGCAGATAGATCTGTATACCGTGATCTATAATGCTCAGCTTTCGGCCGGAAAGCCTGACCTGGTGATTCAAACTGATATTCTGCGCGACAATGCCACAGTTTACGCCGCGCCGCTCAGGTCTGTTAAAGACATAGGTGAGGATCCATCGAGGATTCCTTATGGAGTACGGTTGTCGTTAAAGGATTTGAAGCCCGGCAAGTACACCCTTCAATTTACAGTCCTGGATCGAATCGCGAAGACCGAATCGAAGCAGAAGACTATAATCGAAATTGAAGAATGATTTTACGGGCAATTGTTTGGATGAATGGCTCAACTACACCTTAGCTTCGAGAATCAGGCTGGATTGTGAAAGGGAATTTGACCGACGATAGGATTGCGACCGAACTTACGAATACTCTCCCCAGTTCAGGTCCCCGTTCGGAACTCCGATCGGGGTTAGACGAGTCTGCGAAAAGACTCAAGATAATGCTGATCACCGGCGAAGCGTCCGGCGATCACCACGGGGCCAGCCTTGTTAAAGCGATCCGAGACGAACGTCCTGATCTTCAATTCGAGTTCTTCGGTTCAGGCGGCGCCGAAATGCGCGCTGCCGGAGTCGAGATTGTCAGGGATATCGCAACGTTCAATATTGTCGGCGCTGAAGAGTTCCTTACAGGATTCCGGCGGATATGGAAGGCTTTCTACGGGCTTCGCGACACCGCGGTTGAGCGAAAACCTGACCTGATAGTTTTCATCGATTATCCCGACTTCAACATGCGGCTTGCGCGAAAGCTGAAACGACTGGGTTTTGCGACAGTCTATTACATAACCCCGCAGGTTTGGGCTTGGCGGCAGCATCGAGTGCGGGCTCTTCGCCGCGATTTCGACAAGTTGCTGGTGATTCTTCCATTCGAAAAAGATTTTTACGAAAAGTCCGGCGTTCCGGTCGAATTTGTCGGCCATCCGCTACTTGACTCCGTCAAAACTTCTGTGTCCCGCGAGGAATTTTGCAATAGATACGGGCTCGACTCATCGCGAAAATTAATAGCGCTTTTGCCAGGCAGTCGTCGCAAGGAGATAAAAGAGAATCTCCCGCACATTCTTGGCGCGGTTGAGAAGCTCGGTAACAGTGACTTCGATTTTGTGCTGCCTCGCGCTTCGACGATTCCATTGAAATACATAATGTCAGTGGCAACAGCGTTTGGCGGAAAAATAGAATCCAATCCTGGCAAAAGTGCGGCTTGCGACACACTGGTTTTAGGGAACAGCCGGATACACGTGCTGCAGGGAGATGCACAAAATGCAATACGCCAGGCTGTTCTCGCCGTGGCGGCAAGCGGCACCATTGTTCTTGAAACCGGCGTGATCGGAACGCCGATGATCGTGGTCTATCGCGTATCGTGGCTCAACTGGCGATTGTTCCGCTGGATGATCAAAGTCGACTATTTTGGATTGGTCAATCTGATTGCGGGCAGAGAAGTTGTACCGGAATTAATTCAGAACGATTTTACCGGCAACCGGCTCTATAATCTTGTCATCGAAGTGGTTGGCGACAACCATCGACTCGAAAGGATTCGGAAGGACCTGGACACTGTGCGCGAGCAACTTGGTACCGGCGCCTCCAGCCGTGCTGCACGAGCTGTATTGCAGACAATTGCGGGTATTAAGCGAGGTAAGCCGCACCAGAGTGAAACAAAGCCCGTCGTGGCCCCAGTTTAAAGCCGAAAATGAAAATAATTTCAGGAAATTGCGCGTAAAGATTTACGTTTTTTGATGAAAACGGCTAAAAATTGGTCAAGTTGTGTTCGCCCGGCGCAGTGTTATAATTTATCGACTGAGCTAGTTCCTTCCTCGAACTTAAGCAGGAGAATTTAATGATTAAGACCGGAAAGTTGCTGTTGCCGTTGGTTGCAGGGCTATTGCTTCTTGCTCCGACGGTGCCGGCTCAAGAGACATCAAAGGGCGATTACGACGTTATCAGCTATAAAATAGACGCCGAGTTGATTCCCGACGATCACCGTTTGAAAGCTCAGGCGGAAGTTGTCTTCAAGCCGCTGAAAGATACACAATCCGCGGTAATGGAATTGAACGGCTCGCTGAAAGTCGCCCAAATTCTGGGACCGGACAACAAACCGCTTGAATTTGTTCAGGATTCGGTTAACAAGCTGGAAGTTCGTGTAAACCTCGGTCAGCTTTACCAGGCCGGCAAAGAAGTCAAACTGACGTTTAATTATGAAGGACAACTGGCGACTGCGGAAGGCGGTGTGTTGCCGGACAAACGCCTGAGCTATGTCGGACCTGAAGGTTCGTATCTTATGTATGCGGGACGGTGGTTTCCGTTCCACGATTACTTTGCTGACCGCGCGATCGCAGAGATCAACATTACGGTTCCCAAAGGAGTACTGGTTACCGGGTACAGCGAGCAACCTGTTACCCCAAAGGACAATGGTAAAGGAAAGACTACATTTTCTTTCGTCAACAAGACTCCTCAACTGATTGGAACACTGGCGGCGGCGCCGTATATAAACCGCAACGTAAAGGCGGCCGATGTGACCGTCGACTTTTATGTGAAGCCCGGTTCTGAAGGGTTGATAAACGGATTCACTGAAGAACTGGTCCACATATTCCAGCTCTATAGTTCCAAGTTCGGTCCTTACGCGTTTGGCAATACCTTCCGTGTTGCCGAAATCGACGATCAGTCGCTGCCCAGTTATACGATGGCTGGCATAACGTTCCTGTCGCAGAAATTCTTCGAGCCAAATAAAGAGACACCCACTGAAGTGCTCGCGCGTGAAGTCGCATATCAATGGTGGGGTCAAGGGGTCGGGTTGAAGTCGTTTGACGACGCATTTATGTCGCAGGGACTTGCCGAATTCAGTTCGTATTACTATCGTCAGACTCAATCGAGCGCTGCGCAAAAGTCCGAATTGGGAAGAGAGACGCTGGAAAAAGCGCTCGCCTACGAATCACAGACTTCGATCAGGCGCGCTCCGGCAGAGCTCGACGATCAGTCGCCGGCCTATCAATCGATCGTCTTCTACAAAGGCGCGATCGTTTTCAACATGCTTCGATTGCAACTTGGCGATGACAAATTCTTCGGCCTTCTGCACGACTATTACACGGCGAACAAAGGACAAAAGGGAAGCATCGATCAGTTCGAACAGCTTGCCGCAAAAGAATCGGGACAGAATATGCGCCAGTTCTTTGGCTCCTGGGTGGATTCGACCGGAGTTCCTGAGTTTCGAACCGACTACAATGTTCTGCGAACACGTGATGGCAAATTCCTGGTTCGTGGGACATTGCGCCAGGATTTAGATACGTTCAAATCGCCTGTCGACGTCATGCTGGAAAGCGAAAACGGCGAGCAGCGAACGACTGTTTACTTGCAGGGAACCTCTGCGGACTTTGAAGTCGATTCGAAAGGCAAGCCTTTGCGCATCGTCGTCGATCCGGATTCAAAGATTCTGCGAATGTCGGATGATATCCGTGTAGCGGTTATTGCCCGTCGCGGAATAGAGCACATGCGCGCCGAAGAATATCCGGAAGCCGAACAGGCGTTTCGCGATGCATTGAAACTGAATCCGCGCTCGTCGTGGGTGCAGTACAACCTTGGATTGCTGTACATGACCCAGCGCAATTATCAGAAAGCGATCGATACTTTTGGCGATGCGCTTGATGGTGATCTCGTACCGACATGGTTGGAGGCGTGGTCTTATCTGAAACGCGGCAATGCGTATGATGCGTTAGGGCAGCGCGAAAGAGCTGTTGCGGAATACGACAAAGTCATTTCAAACGGCAGCAATTACGACAACGCCCAACAAATGGCCGAAAAATACAAAGCCGCTCCTTATACACGCAGCAGCCCGGTCGCAGATAAGGACAACTATTAGTCTTTCTATGTTCGGAGTACAGCCTTAGGCGGCTGTTTTAGGAAGCAGCCTAAAGGTTGTACTCTGAACTATTAACCGCCTTCGTAACCGACCGACGTCAAGTTCGCAAAAAGTCCGCGATACCAAACCCTGCCGACTCATGATATGCTTCCGCGCAATGACCTTTGACGGGGCTGTGATCGCCACAGCGTCAGAGGTGTGACAGCTCTCAGATTCAAATCAGTTCCAAGTTGGTGAGCCTATGAACAAACAATCTCTGCGGATTTTAGTCGTCACCCTTTTCGTAATCGTCGGAACTTCACTGCCAGCTTTCGGTCAGGCTAAACAGCGACTCCTCGATAAAGACACCTTTATGGATATGGAGTCGGTCGGCACACCTGCTATCTCACCCGATGGCAAGCGAGTCGTCTTCAGCCGAACCTGGGTCGACAAGATGAAGGATCAGTATCGCAGCAATTTGTGGATTGCGGATATTGATGGCTCTCGCATTCGCGAATTGACCAATGGAAGCTGGCGCGACAGCAGTCCTGTTTGGTCACCTGACGGCAAACGGATCGCATTTCTGTCGGACCGCGACGGCACAAACCAGATTCACGTAATGTGGGCCGATACGGGAGAGCTGGCGCAGTTGACAAGAGTCGAAGATGCGCCGGGTAATCTTCGCTGGTCGCCAGACGGCAAACAGATTGCCTTCACGATGAAGATCGAAGACAACACTCCAATCCTCGCAGTAAGACTGCCCGAACGACCGAAAGGCGCTCAGTGGGCAACGCCTGCAAAAATTATTGATCGGCTCTCCTGGCGATCTGATGGTGTTGGCGAAGTCTCTGCCGGATTTACCCAGGTGTTTGTAATCGATTCGATGGTTGGCGGAACGCCGCGACAGATCACCAATGGTAAGTACAACCACGGTTCGCCGTCGTGGTCGGCTGATTCAAAGACGATCTACATTTCGGGAATTCGAAAGCCCGATGCCGAATACCTGCGCGGCGATTCGGAAATATATGCCATCAATCTGGCGACGTTGGATATCAAGCCGCTGACCGACCGAAACGGGCCGGATAACAATCCGATTGTCTCTCCGGATGGAAAATGGATCACCTATATTGGTTACGATCAAAAGCATTACACGAATCACATCTCCAGCATCTATTTGATGGACACAAACGGCGGCAGCAAGAAACTGTGGGCAGGTGAGCTGTACAGCACTCCGCAGGAGATTCAATGGGCGTCGGACAGCAAAGGGATCTACTTTGCAGTTGAAGAGAAGGGTTCGGTGACGCTGTATTCGTTGTCGCTGGATGGCAAGATGAAAGCTCTCACGCAAGGCGTGCAGTTCCTGAACGGTTTCTCTGTTGCGGAGAATGGTCAAGCCGTTGCAGTGCGGTCGAGCTTCAAAGAACCGGGAACACTGGTGGCGTTCAAGGTCAATGACGGAACGAATATGAAGAAGATCGTTGACGTGAACGAAGGCCTGTTGTCGAACGTGAAGATGGGTGACGCCGAAGAGATTTGGTATAGCTCCAAGGATGGATTGAAGGTTCAAGGATGGATCATCAAACCGGCTAATTTCGATCCTGGAAAGAAGTACCCGATGGTTCTATGGATTCACGGCGGACCGTGGTCGATGTATTCGGTAGCGTTCAATTGGGCGTTCCAGAATTTCTCGGCCATGGGTTATGTGGTGTTATTCTCGAATCCTCGTGGCTCGACTGGTTACGGACAGGAGTTCGTAAACGGAATCCAGTATTCGTATCCGGGCAAGGACTTTGATGATCTGATGGCCGGAGTCGATACTGCGATCGCGAAAGGCTATGTGGACGAGAAAAACCTTTTCGTATGCGGTGGCAGCGGCGGTGGATTATTGACTGCCTGGACCGTGGGTCATACGGATCGCTTTGCTGCTGCAGTGGCGATGCGACCTGTCATCGACTGGCACTCGTTCGTGGCAATTACCGACGGGCCGAACTGGTATGATCAATTCACGAAATACCCGTGGGAAGATGCCGAGCAGTTCGCTGTTCGATCACCGCTCAATTATGTAGCGAATGTGAAGACTCCGACGATGCTTATGACTGGTGAGGCTGATCTGCGAACGCCAATTGGGCAAACAGAAGAGTTCTATCGCGCATTGAAACTGCTCCATAAAGAGACGTTGATGGTTCGTATGCCGGACGAATTTCATGGCTGGAGACGACCGTCGCATCAGCTTTTGCAGCAACTCTATTTAATGGCCTGGTTTGACAAGCACAAGACCACTAACAACGGTATGGCCGGCCAGTAGAAGGGAATGACGCGGGGAAGCGGGGACACGGGGAAGCGGAGAGTAAGACGCTTTCCACCTCATTCGATTCCCGCGTCACCGTGTCTCGGTCTCCCCGTTTCTTATCACTGGTTGCTTGGGGCGTTCGTCGACCGACAATGAAAAGACATCCGGTCTGGCGTAATGCCCCACAACATCCAGATCGTACTTGCCGCGAGCGACATCGCCGGGATCCAATTCGGCCGTAAGAATTCCTTCGCCATCTCTCAAAGGTCCGGCCAGCACTTGTCCCTCTGGAGATACAATCAAACTGCCGCCGCCGATTAATACCGTATCCGGTTTATCGCCCTGAATCGGGTGGTAATCTTTTGGACAGTTAGATCGCAGGAGGTATTGGCAGGCGCTCAGGACAAAACACTTTCCTTCAACGGCGATATGCTGCATCGTTATTGCCCATCGTTCGCGGTCATCTACCGTAGGAGCGCACCAGATTGTAACTCCCTTGCTGTACATAGCCGTTCTGAACAGAGGCATATAATTTTCCCAGCAAATTGCCGAGCCAATTGTTCCATAATCGGTTTTAATCGCCGGCATTGTTGAGCCATCGCCAAATCCCCAGATGATGCGCTCCATTGCGGTGGGCATAAGCTTTCGGTGTTTGGCGCGTAATTCTCCATTCGGGCTAAAAAACAAGATAGTGCAATAGAGAGTACCAGCGTCTCGTTCGATTACACCGATGACAAGATCGATTGCGTGAGCAGCGGACATTTCCCCGAGCATATTTGTCTCGCTGCCAGGTACATCGATAGCCGATTCCCAATACCTGCGGAAATCCTCGCGACCTTCAGGAGAGCGCGAGCCCACACGCGCGCCAAAGTCGATGCCTTTCGGATAACCGCCGACGAATGCTTCGGGGAAGACAACGAGTTTTGCGCCTCTTTCTGCGGCCTGCGCGCAGTATTCCTTTGCCTTCTGCAAGGTGCGCGGAGTATCGAAGAGATATGATCCGGCCTGAACAACTGCAACTTTTACTCTGTTCATAAGATCCTTTTAATTTAATGATGAAACGGACAAAATTAAAAGAAGAGCAGAGGACGCTGATGAAGCGGATTTTCACGGATTCAGATCTGCGTAAATCTGCTCAATCCGAGTCATCCGCGTCCTATGCTCTTTGGTCCTTTATTCGGCCGCGTGACGGACTATCTTCGTCTGGTTGCGAGCAGTAACCTAAGTAAAAAAGCAAAGAAGTTAGCGAAATCAAGATACAGCTCAATTGTAAGACTGGTAGCGTTTTCCCACGTATTTGAGCTTTTGGTGGCCCGAAAGAAATCAAACAGGAAATAACCTGCGAAAAGCGCCAGGCCTATGATGGAATAGACAATATTCACGGTTCGCGAGAAGCGTACGAATATACCGATCAGACCTACAACGATGAGTCCCATTAGGCCCAGAAACAGCAGAGGCATCAGGAAGCTGAAGTTTATGCCAGTAGCGAACACGATCAAAGCGGTGAGCATCATTACGGCTGTCGTTCCCGTCAGGGCCTCGAAGACAATCATCGGCCCTTCCATCTCGATTGCCATTGAGACCAAAGGTCCTAACATCATACCTGCGACGAATCCCCACGGAAGCAAAAGCAAAGAGGCCAGCAAACTGCCGCCCAGCGCGCTGATAACGAGCATACCCACGAAGACGCCAATAAAGATACCGATAAAGGGTAACCATCCTCTGAGGTTTCGGCCTGCGTACGCCCCGAACGCGGCGGCGAACAGAGTTGGACACAAAAGAGAAGTTACTTTTGCCATCAGGGGCGTGCTCTCTTCTGGCATTAAACGCAGGCCAATGAACAGCAGAATTAATAGTGCGGCGACGCCGATCAGAAATCCTCTCAGCGAGATAATCTGCGAAGTGAATTGGTCATTCGGATAATATGAAGCTTGCTGCATAGATTCTCCTTAACCACGCTTATTATACCTATGCGTCGGAATTTGTTGAATGGGCGCAAGTCGGCAGGACGATCACGGCGATTTTAATTAATTGGATCCGGAAGGAACAACAAAAACGTCAGTTATGCGCTGGCACGGTCTCAACTCGATCTCTTTGCCTTTTTCCTGCGCTTGTTGCCTGATTTTTGCCCTGACCGCGCTTTCCCAAAAAAGATGATTTATCGGAATGCTATTATCGCCGCTCATTCCTGCCGGAATAGCTATGATCCAATAGCGCCCGGGCATCACATTGTTGATCGAGAATTTACTGTTGTAATCGGGTTTCACGCCGTAGTATCGCCAAATGTCATTCGCGGACTCGTTCTCGACTGGAACAAGATAGACGATTGAGGGATCGGATATTTTCGTATCCGACTCATCTTTGTAAATGGATCCTGTAAGGCTTGCCGCGCCGGATCGAATTTTTATCACCAATCCGTCTATGGTTGTTGCATCTCTGACCTCGATCAGATTGCGTAGCGGGGTCGGTTGGACTTTTGTTACAGGCGGCTTATTAGTTGCCGGTTTTGCGTCCGCGGCACCAACGAAACTTACATAGAGATTGCTGCCTGGCAGCCACGGCTCCAGATCGTAACCGGTCAAAGGTAGATTGTTCAGAAGAAATTCGCCTTTATCTGACAATGTAGTCTGAATGTCCGACTCAAACATCGATTCCAGCTTTGAAGTCGCCCGTTGTCGGCCGCGAGCGCCGATTGAGATTTCGTCAAGCGGAGGAAATGAAGGCTTCTGACACTGTTCACTAAGCGATTCAGGTGGGCTGGAATCGAGAACGACGCGGCCTTTTATTAATCCTGTGGGATTAGGGGACAGCTTTAGTCCGCCGACATCTTTGGCTTTAATGGTTGCCCTGACTGTATTCGAAAAAGTAGTGCGATCATCGGCAGAGCGATATACGGCCATTACTTCATAATCCCCGTCCTGCAAACCGTAAATGCCGAACCCGCTCTCATTGCTTGAGACCTGAAAAGTGATCGAATCTTCAATATTTCCCTTTGTGACAGAACCGACGTATACGCTGACGGTATGGATGCTCTCAGGGTTCAGATTTGCGACCAAACCTGATAGCGAATGACCAGGTTCGGATCGATAGTTGATATCAATGCCTGATGTTTCACTTCCAGCGCTGACCAGTATCTCTTTGGCTGTTTCGCGACTGCCGAAGGGGTAGTAAACATAAGCATCATTGATGTTCGGATTAATATTGACAACGCGGCCTGAAACTCGCCCGGATGTTCGGACGATGTAAGAGCCAGGACGCAATCCATAAAATCGATAAATGCCTCTGTCGTCTGTAATGCGCACGATTTGAGATTCGGCGGAGACTATCGGGTGTCCTTCGCTGTCGCGCAGTCTGATGGCAATAACAGGAATGTTCATCAGAGGCTGCCCGTCCTGATCAGAGATCTTTCCAGTGATAACGCCGCCTTTGATTAGCTGGATATTCGCATTGTCATTTGGAACGTACTTTGTTCTTTCGGAGGTGGGATCGATAGAATCGGGCTGGAAATAACCGGGATAAATAACTGTGGCCAGATAAATACCGGCGTTGATATTCCTGAAAATAAATTCGCCGTTCTGATTTGTCAGCGCGGTATAACGCTGTCTTTTGGACTTGCTCTGAGAAGTCAAATAGACCGCAATATATTGCATCGGTCTTCCGTCGTCTGCGTAGACTCTGCCAGTAATATTTCCCACCTGCGATTCCGGAGGAGAATCGATCGCTGATGCTTTTTGAGCCGATTGACTGCTGGCCAAAACAACTAACGGCTCAGAAGTCCCGATCATATTGTCACTGTGAACTGTTTTCGATGGGGCAGAAAAAACGGTGGCGAAAAGAAGCATCACAACTGTAAATTGCAACTTGAATCGCTTCAATTTTACGCTCACTTCAACTTATGGTTTACCTGTATTCTGGGGTGGCGATAACAGAACGCCGATGGTTACAGATTGCTCTGAGTTGTTTGAAACCTCAATGCCTTGCACCCTTCCTAAGACAACCGGACGGGTGACTTGAACTTCCGCATATCCCACCACTGCAGAAACGTCGTATCTGCCAGCTACCAGGTTCTTAACAGTGAACTGATAACGCGCATCGACCTGGACCCGGTATTGAAGCGTCGGCGGAGTCGTTCGTTCCAGATTTACAAAGAAAGGCATTGATAACGGAGGCGCCGCGCCGTCGAACCGTAGCCCTCCATGCAATATGCCATTGGCGTACGCAACAACTATTCTGAAGCCTGAAAGAGCTTCGCCTGGCTCGATGTATATTGGAGTGGTTACTTCAGCGCCATCCTTTTCGACCCGAAGCTGATAAAATCCACTTGCCTCTACACCTGGCGTAACGCCGAGGGTGACTTTGCCTCCTCGCAGACCGGTGAGGCGAAATCCCCCTTCAGGGCTAATCTTAGAACTTATTGTACCGGCGCCCGGAATAGCTTCGCTGGCGCCTAACACCACCGTTAACTTTGAGAGAAGTGATTTGACCATTGGATCGGAATACCCATCGATAGCTACTGAACCGCTGACCGATGCCGACCGATATGCGTTCATGGCCAGTCCGTTCAGGTCGGCATCTTTAATCTCAATTAGCGCAGGAGGTGAGACGAAGAAACCCATTTCCTGCATGGGTCGCAGATCCAGCATATAACGACCCGGCGCCAGATTCTCAACCGCGAATTCACCTTTGGAATTTGTCGGCGTGGAAGAGGCAGCCACTTGTGTCCGTTCCCCTTGCGGCGTATAGGAAAAGCAATTGATAATAGCGTTTGTCACGGGCAGGCCGGAGTTAACGTCAACGATGGTGCCGGTTGCTGTAAACGCGTTTATGAGTTGATTCAGCTCCAGATCGATATCAGTTGTTTCGTCGCCCGCCGTTACGTCAACCCATTTGGCCTGGTTAATATTTGGTACTCCCGGGTAATAGGCAATTTTAAAAGCGTCACTCGACGATTCGACGCGGCTGCCTGTAGTCTTTGCGGATCCGACGCTTATCGAATACTTCCCAGGCAAAAGTCCATATGCTCGATAGACGCCACGATCATCGGTTGGCACGTGCTTTATGGAAGACGACCTTCCGTTTTGGTCCTGGCGGTAGACGGTAACCTCGCCTTCTATCACCGGACGTTGTTCTGAATCGGTTATGCGGCCGGTTAAGACGCCGCCTTTTCTGTACTCGAAATTAATCCCCTCAACGGTTTCACCCGCAGCGATGCTGAGGATTTTCGACATGGGGCTAAGCAGATACAGAGGGAGCGATTGCGGCGTAAAACCGTCAATGCAATAGCGACCATCGGGAACATTAGTGAGTCGGTAATCGCCATTGTTATCTGTTAACCCATTAATGGCCGGACCAGCGTTAGGCGATATTCGATTTTCCGGGCATGAGATCAAAACCACAGGAACGGTTGGAGCGGGCTTGCCCTCGATCGTTACGTGCCCAGTAATCGTTCCGCCTTTGGGCTTGTCCTGCGCGAAAGACTTAAATCCAATGCACAGTCCTGAAATGCAAAGCAGAAACAGAACAGCATCAGGGACTAGTCGTGACCGGTAACTGCTCTTGTTCATGGTCTTTTTATCTGAGAGTTATGATCGCAGATTGTTTCACGCTGCAATCGCGGTTACGGTTCAATTTATTTACTGCTCAACGAAAGTACCTGGTCCTTGATGCGCTGGCACGAGGTGAATTCAATCTCTTTTCCGTTTTTCTCGGCCTCCTGGCGGAGTTTTTCTCTATTTGACTTGTCCCAAAAAACCTCGTCAGCGGGCATAACCCCTTTGGCGCTTCTCAGCGAAGAACGAGCTATTATCCAATATTTGCCGGGTATTATATTCGTGATTGCGAACTTACCATCAGTTTCGACGCGTGAATCGTAATATCGCCAGGTGTAATTGGCCGCATCAGAATCAATCGGAACCAAAAAGACCTGATAGGCATCATCGAATATGGGTTCACCTGAATGCAATTTGCCGCTTATTCCAGCGGCGCCCTGCCCAACGATTATGGTTATGCCTTCAGCTTTTCCCCCTGAAGTCACGCTCACCAGATCAGGTGATGAACCGGCCACCGTTTCAGACCGGTTATTTGAGGTGATCTTGCTTATGTATAAATCCTCTGACGGCAGTTCCGCGCTGATTCTGTATTGGCCGGCTGGTAAAGTATAGACGGCAAACTCTCCTTTTTCATTGGCCGCGGAAATGTGCGGCTGAATATTTGTTGCTGTTGTGCTGGATCGCGAGCTCTCGTCGCTTTTGATACTTACCACCATTTCCTGAAAGGGCATCTTTGTTTTCTTGTCACAGGAAAGTAGCTGGGTCGCCGCTTTGTCTTCAAACGCAAATTGACCAGTGAGCGCGCCCATCCTGACGAATGTCAGCTTCAGTCCTGTAACATCTGCGCCTTTCACCGTCACCTTCTGGCCCGTGGGTGTTGAAAAACCAATATTGCCGGACGTGAATGAACTGGCTAATTCGTATTCTCCATCCTCGACACCCTGGAAAATAAATGAGCGGTCCGGGTCATTAAGCCGGACAGTTGAGCCGTTCACCGCATTCGTTTTCAGGTTTGTCAGTCTTACAGCCACGATTTGCGCAGCACCCCACTGTTGATTATTCAGCTGACCACTTACTGTATGGCCGGTTTGTTGATCTCGTAAATTAATATCGATTCCGGTTGTCTCGTTGCCAGTCGTCACCATTACTTCTCGGGCTGTGTCGCGAGTTGCGGAAGGATAGTATGTCTGCGGGTACATACCGTATGGGGGCATCTCGCCACTGGGCCCCGATGAGTTCGAGCGTTGTGTTGCAACAAGATAGGAGCCTGGAAGAAGCGCAAATATCCGGTAAATCCCTCTGTCGTCCGTTATGCCTGATGATCCGATCGCGCGCGTGGGACGACCTTCAGGATCATGAACCCGTGACGCGAACACAGGCAGATCGATTGCAGGCTCTCCGCGCGAGTTAGTAACCTTCCCGATAATAACTCCGCCTTTGGTCATTCGGATGGCGGCGTAGTCGCCTGGAAGGTATGTCCTGCCCCTGGAATTTGGCCGGTCGTCTAAGCTCAAGTCCACATATGCAAAAGAAAACGCGGATATAGTGTATATGCCATACGGCACATGGTTGAAGACGAACTCACCGTTTTCGTTTGTAGTGGTTAACGGCCGTGCTCCCGCTGACCCCTCTTTGAACAAAGCGACCTGAGCGTTTTGTAGCGGCCGGCCATCGTCCGTTGTTACTCGCCCGCTTATACTATCTTCCTGTTGACCCGAGACTGTTTGGCAGGAGAACACAACCAGCAGCGAAACACAAACAAAAGCCAAGTACCCGTAAAACCTGTTGTGGGGTTGATGTAATTCTGTATTCATTGCGGTTTTTTGACCTGCTCGTTCGGCGTAACGGTCACGGTCAGCGTAACGTTCGATTCGCGATTGTCAGACACAGTTATTGTCTGCGTGTCAGAGCTTATGATTACTGAAGGCTGTCCGGTAGGGTGAAGTTGGCCACCCAGTACTCTCACCATATATTGGCCGGGAACAATATTCTTAAAAGTAAAGTGTCCGCGAGCATCCGGAAGTGCAGTACGTGATACAGGCAGGCTTGACACTATCTGCCTGAGTTCGACGTAAATTCTGAACGATGGCGGTATTTGTCCCCCAACCACATTTATTGCCCCATTCACTACACCATTCCCATAACCCAAAATGACTTTTACATTAGTCACGGATCCGCCTGCCTGGACCTCCAGAGCGCGCTGGATCGGTGCGCCATCACGCTCTGATCTCAGTATGCTGAACCCAGCATTGGTTGCTGTTGCGGGCAAATATATATTGATCCGTCCAGGTTGCAGCGCTGTGAACTGAAAACTTCCATCCGGTCCGATGGTCGCAGTTGAACTGGAGACGAGTCCCGGCGGCACAGGTATGGAATTGGCAGTAAGCGAAAGCCCAATGAGCTTTGCCCTCACTGCGGGATCGGTGACACCCTCGAGTGTGACGATCCCCGAAAGCGAAGGGGAGTGTTTCCCCTTTAATTGAATGTTTTTCACATCAGCCCCATTGATCTCGAATAAAGTGAGGTCGCTATAGTATTCTGAGCCATTCTTCGGAGACAACTGGACCGTGTAGTGTCCCGATACCAGGTTGGCCACTGAGAACGCCCCGGCCGCGTCAGATGTAGTAAGCGGGAACCTCTGTGAGATCCTGCCATTGGGTTCGGTCGTATAACATATTATGCTTGCTCCCGCTATCGGCTTGCCGGATTGCTCATCAATGACCAGGCCACTAGCTGAAAAGCCGCGAAGGATGTGCCCCAGTTGAATATCGATTCCTGTTGCTTCTTGTTCGGCGGAGATTTCGACTTCTTTTGCTTTGCTCTCATCAGTGACAATCCCGTCATCGCTATAAAATACTTTTGAAAAAATTTCGCGACCAGGAGTGTTGCGTCCCCCACTTTGGGTTGCTTGTCCTACGCTGATTTTAAAGCGTCCGGGAGCGATTCCATAAATTCTATATATTCCCCGGTCATCGGTTAGGCCAGATTTGTTATAAGGTATAACACGAGATCCATCTTGAGTTACTTGAGTGGCCTGGACGGGGACACCCATCGCCGGTTGGCCATCTGCATCAGTCACGCGGCCGGTTACGACTCCACCTTTGATCAGTCTCAGATTGACATTGTCGGCCGTTTCGCCATCTGAAAGCTCGAAGGTTTTTACAGCCTGACGTGGCTCGTCTTCTGGCACCATTGCCGGGGCGAAAGCGTTGATACAATAACGGCCGCCGGGTATTCCTTCGATGCGATAATGTCCGGCACCGTCGGTCAATCCCGCCTTAAATGGTCGCTCGCCCGATGTTCGATTTTCCGGGCATTGGGAGAGAACCACTTGAATGCCTGCAGCATCTTCATCGTTCACCGTCACCTTTCCGGAGACAACGCCGGACGGCGACTGGGATTTGGTTGAGCTCTGGCCGAAAATAGCTACGCTCAGCCCAAAGATGAGTACCAATGAAATTTTGATATTGGTTGGCATCGAAGTTTCCTTAGAGAACGTTTAATAGAGGGCAAGATTGATACCCGCCACATTACCGCCTTTAACTGACACGACCACCGGTTTCTCGGTCCTGGATACCAGCTTTCCGCCGGATTGGTAACTCGCGGTCAGTTCGTAATCGCCGTCCTCCAACCGTAAGAACTCAAACGAGTGTCCCTGATCTTCATAACGAACCGCGATTAAATCTCCCTCATAGTTACTGCCAAGATGCTTTAGCCTGATTTCAACGAACGAGTGGGGAATCCATTTGGGATTGGTTACTGTGCCACTGATTCTTCGGCCGGGAATATCTCGGAAGATAATGTTGATGCCTGTGGTTTCACCCGCGCTGGCAACAACGACCTGTTCCGTTTTATTTATCGCGGATGATGGGTAATATGTGGGCACGCAGAAGAAGAATCTGTTCACGGGGTTTAGATAAGAAGTTTGTTTACCCGTCGCTTCTACTATGTACGATCCTGGTAACAGGCCAAAAATTCTATAGACTCCGCGATCGTCAGTAAGTGCGGATACCCAACCGGTTGAACATTTGTGACCGGCAGGATCGCTGTTACGAAAGGCGAATACTGACATTGAGGCGACTGGACGTCCCTGTTGATCGACAACTTTGCCAGTTATCGCGCCGCCTTTTATCATGCGGATAGCGACATGATCTCCGGGAGAGTATAGCTGGCGCTCTTTATTTCCCGCGCTAACGAAATACTCGTCCGCATATCCGTTATATATGGCGCTGATATTGTAATTTCCAGGCTCGACGTGCTTAAAGGTGAAACTGCCGTTTTCATCTGTTGTGAGCGTCTCGACCCGGTTATGGGTCGCGCCCTGCTGTACGAGGGTTACACCAGCACTATCAAGCGGGCGTCCGCTGTCATCAGTGACTTTGCCGCTGATGATATCGTTTGTCTGAGTCGAACTCAGCGTTTTCGAAGGAGAAGCGACAACGCCGGAACTGCCAGAAATCACCGCGAACGCTGCAACTGAGACACTCATGGCAATGAAGATCGAGGTACCCCTTGCTTTCAAAAATAGCTGAGAGATAGTTCGAATCATAGAGATCACCTTTTTACAGGCGTCACCCTTGCAGTAATGTCTAATGACAGATTTGTGCCATAGGTTATTTCGACCGGTTGCTTTTGTGATTGGACATAAATGTCTGCCGGCGGACTCCCCGGAGCCGGTCCACCCTCGATCCAAAACAGGTATTTCCCCGGCAGGATGTTCTTCAATGTAAATTGCCCACGAGAATCAACATACCCGAACGTATTGTACGGAGGCGTGATTGGCAGAGGCGGTTGCGGCCTCAAATAAGCATAGAGCCGAAATCCCTCAGGTATCTCGCCTCCAGTGATTTGAACCTTGCCTTGAATAATGCCATTTCCATAGCCGACGATTACGCGCAGATCAGAGATGGCCTCTCCGGGGCGAATGGCAAAGTTTGACTGCAATGCGACACCATTCCGCTCGATTCGTATTAGACGAAAACCCAGCTTGTCTGCATTCCTGCTCAAAAAGAGTCGAACGTTGCCGGGGGGCAAACTATTCATTTGAAAAGCGCCATCAGCGCTGATTATTGCATTAGAACTGTGCGTTGCGCCGCCGCCCGCGTTTGGCGGGTAGACATACACCTCAAGCGAAAGATTAGAGAGTTGCGCCTTCACCGCTGGATCGTCGACGCCGTCCAGTATGATTGTGCCTGCGATTGAGAGAGCCTGTTTGGCTCTCAATTGAAGATTGCTGACATCTCCCGCTTTAACTTCAAACGTCGATATCTCGCTGTAATAATTCGCGCTATCGGTCATAACCTGGACGCCATATTGACCTGGCACCAATCCATCAATTGAAAATTCGCCATTTTCGTTTACTTCAAGGCCATAGAAGCTCGTAATAGGCGATAAAGTTTTTCCGCCATTTAGAAGCATGCCGCACTGAATTTTGACTCCGGCGAGCGGCCGATTCGTGCCTTCCTCAATAACCCGGCCAGAAATTGAGAAGGAACGGAGAATTCGATCTACGGTAAAGTTAATGTTTGTCGATTCGTGGCCGGCGATAACTTCAACCGGCGCAGCCTTTGATTGATCAGTTGCTCCTTTTTCGCTGTCATAAAATACGTGCGCGTATGTTTTTCTGCCCAGGGCCGCTTTTCCGCCGTTCAGTCGCGTATCACCTGTTGAAACTTTGAATCGGCCGGGTTCCACGCCATAAATTCTATAAACGCCCTGATCATCCGTCTGGCCGCCTTTCGAATATGAAGGTCCCTGGTAATCTTTGGGCTCAATGCGATCCGCAACCACGCCGATTCCTATAACGGGTTGACCGTCAACATCGATGATTCGGCCAGTGATGACGCCGCCCTTTTTCAGTGAAACGTTGATGCCGGTGACCGTCTCGCCTTTTGCGATTGTAAACTCGTCTTCGAGAGATCCGGGTCTGATCGTGAAAATCAAACCGGGTGCGGACGGGTTGAAACAGTATCGCCCTGGCGGCAGACCTTCAATCTTATAGTTCCCGCTGGTGTCGGAAGTACCGATTTTGAAAGGCGCTGGATTGAATTCGCGCAATTCTCCGTCACATCGTGACACCATTACTGGAATGCTCGCAGCGGGCTGCCCGTCGATGGTGACCAGGCCTGTGACAGTGCCTGTAGGAGCAGTCTCCTGTGGTGTTTGAGGGATTATGAGAACTGGCCACACAAAGAGACAGCCGATCAAAATGAAAAGAGAAATACATCTGCTCTGATTTCTATTAATCATTTGCCGTCCTTTGCCTTGCGGTTCATATCCGGCATTAGTAGCAACAACTTCAAACCGGGGCTGCAGCGAGAGTTAATAATGCTTTAAATTCCAATGATCATTCTTACTGATTTGGTCCACACGTAGTAAAGCTCCGAAAAGACGGGTGTGGCCGCTTGTCATTAGCAGACCTTATAGTGAAAGAGTTTACCGAGAAGCACATGCCTCATCAAGCTTTTCTGAATAATTTCTTAATCACTTATTTGCGCAATGATGGTTATTGCCCGACCGTTGACTTCCCTAATACATAGTTCTGAACGCGCTGGCACGGTTTAAGTTCTATTTTCTTTCCCGCTGCCTCAACTTCTTTGCGAAGGGAAGCTCTCGTGTTGTCGCCGTCAATTGAAGCAGATCGCGCAATTACCCAATATTGTCCGGGGCAAACCTGCTTTATCGTAAAGCTCCCATTTTTATCGACAACGGCTTGGTAATAGCGAAACGAATTGTCACCGGAATCGGCTTCGGCGGGAACCAAATAGATCTGCAAGGCAGTTGGCTGTGGGGTCTTATCTGCCTGAACAGTTCCGCTGAAGCCTGCCGCTCCGTGGCTGATCGTGATCACCAACCCATCAGTTTTTGAGGCGGCTTTGATGTTGATAGTGTTTACGATCTGAGTCGACGTTGATTTGTCCGCATTTGATTTAATGATCGATTTTAAGTAAAGGTCATCGTTCGGCAGCCATGGACGAATTTCGTATTCGCCGGGAGCAAGATCGTTAATTGAGAAATTTCCTTTTTCATCGGCGCTCGCGTGTGGATCAGGTAGCAAAGCCAATTCCAGTGGCGCGGTCGGCTTTCCCTGCTTATAGAAGTTGACCAGAATTTCCTGAAAAGGAGAAGCGCTCTTTTGACATTCTGGAGAGGCGGCCTGCGGCGAAGTATTTTCCATAACAATCCGACCCGCCAGCGATCCAGCGCTTCGCGGCGACAGGCGAATACCGGTAACGTCGTGGTCTTTAATGGTGACCTGTTGAATCGCAGATATTGATCTATGACCGTTAGAGGCCGCGTAAATGGCTGCGATCTCATATTCGCCTTCGGCAATTCCAGTGAAGGCAAAAGTCTTGGCGCTGTCCACGGAAGCCGGTACCGACACTGAGTCATAAATGCTGCCCGAGCCCGATTCGCTTAGATAAACTGAAATGTCACCGCTTTGCTGCGTGGAACCCACGACCTCGCCTGCTATAAGGTTACCGATTTCAGGCTTGAAGGTTATGTCGATTCCTGAGATCTCGGTTGATCCCGACACCACGATCTCTTTTGCTGTGACTCGTTGATCGGAAGGGTAATAAATAAAAGGACTATTTACGTAAGGATTGATGAAATACTGATCGTTGCCTTCAGTGCGACCTCCGGCACGTACCAGATAAGTGCCCGATACCAGTCCGTAAATTCGGTAGATACCCCGGTCATCGGTTCTGATCGGATCTTTCTCTGCCCCAGAATAGGATCGGCTGCCATCATGGTAATGGGTCCTTACAGCGCTGACGAGAATACCAATTATCGGTTGGCCGTTCTGATCAATTACTCTCCCGGTTATTACGCCCCCTTTTGTCATCCTGACGATTATTCGCTCTCCCGGCAAATAACGAGACTCCAGAAAAGCATTTGTATCGGCCGAATCCACAGGCACATAACCTTTATGACTGACCATAATCGTGTATATGTTCTGCTGAACATCGCGAACTATGAATT
>DASRDY010000021.1:0-1614 GCA_035652355.1 Blastocatellia bacterium | reverse complement strand
GCGGAGGCATGAACAGCCTGATCCTGAAGAGGCGAGGATAGCGACGCTGACAATCCGCGAAAGAGAAGTGATAAATCTGGTTGGCTTGGCGCTGAGGAATAAGGCGATAGCTGAAAGGCTTTTCATCAGCGAAGCCACAGTAAGACATCATCTCACATCAATCTTTTCGAAGCTCGAAGTCGAAAGCCGCCTGGGATTGGTAGTCTACTCATATCGATACGGGATCATAAAGGTGTCGTACACCGCCCTGCAATAAATCTGGCGTCGTTAACGGGAATAAGTGGATTCGAGGGTTATTGAAGGGGTCAACTGGAAGCCCAAACAACACGGAAAATGCGGAGCTGTGGCAATACTGTCACGCCAGACTACTAAGATAATCTGTGAGTTTTTTCTCTTTGATAATCAGGAAATGTTCCGTTGTGCTCTCGATCAAGCCCAAGTGTTTGAATCGCTCCATGAGTTTATTGATGCACCAGGGAGTCGTCTCCACCATTGTTGCGAGCTCTTCATCCGTAATCGGGTTTTCAATCCGGATGCTGCGGGGGTCTTTCTTGCCAACCCGGTGCGCCAGGTCTAATAGAACTGTTCCCAGACGAAGCTCGCTATCTACCGTAACCAGGTCGGCAATCAACTGTTGCTGCTCGGCCGAACGAGCCACCAAATATTGGGCGAAACCCCTCGAATAACGAATCATCGTTCAATCGCTTGAAGAAGTTATTGTTTGTAATTTTCTTTATCTGGCTGTCTTCCGTTGCCACAGCCTGATCATAGCGAGCAGGCAAACCGGACAATCCCAGTTCACCAAATATATCGCCAGCGGAGTAGAGAGCCAACAGACATTCTTTACCCTCTGGTGAAAGTATTCGCACTTTGATTTGGCCACTGCTGATGAAATAGATCGTATCATCGTCATCGCCCAGACTATATACGTACTCATCCTTAGCAACACTCATCGAATGTGAATCACGTGTCTCTCTTTGTAAGGAACTACGCAACCGTTGTTTGAACAGATTAGCTTCGGAAGTTGCCTGGATCATCGTTGTTTCTCCTTCATCCTTGTATCAACCTATGCAATGGTTTTTGTGAGAGGCTTGATCAGAATTTCTCAGCCCTGTGGGATAACTTTAGCTCGGTACTGCTCGGGTGTGCAGCGATAGTGCTCGCGTCAAAGTACTCTCATTCTGAGGACAGTGTGCGTAAATAATCCATGAGATTGTGCTCTTTAATAATAAGATAACCGGGGCCAGTTTCGATCAATCCTAAATTCCTGAATCTCTGCATAAAGAGGCTGATTCTTGGGCGCGTAGTTCCCACCATTGTCGACAGTTCCTCGTGGGTAATCTGGAGCGCAATCCTGATGCTGCGCGGGTCTTTCTTGCCAATTTTGCGGGCCAGTTGCAGGAGAGTTTCGCCCAGGCGGTGCTCACTGTCGACGGTAACGAGATTCGCGATCAACTGTTGTTGATCAGCCAGCCGGACTGCCAGGTATTGGACAAATCCTTTAAACAGCGAATCGTCACCTAATCGTTTGAGGAAGCTATCCCGCATAATCTTCTTTATGCGCGAGTCCTCCATTGCAATAGCCCGGTCCAGTCGAGTGGGAAGACCCGACAA
>DASRDY010000020.1:0-1381 GCA_035652355.1 Blastocatellia bacterium | reverse complement strand
AATGCGGTTGTTCTCGACAACGATTTCCGACCGGTATCAATATCGCAGAACGTTCTTTCGCCAATGCGGCTGACGATTGGATCGGCCCGTTTTGACTGGCAAACCAGTAAGTCCAACACGTTTACTGCTCGCTATGATTTCAATGAGAATCGATTGCAGAACCAGGGCATTGGTGGCTTCAGTCTTTCCGATCACGGCTTTAATACCAATACACTAGAGCACGCCCTGCGTTTCTCTGATACCACCGTCATTGGTACCACGATGGTCAACGAAGCTCGTGTTGGAATTACCTACATACACGTGGGTGAGTCCGCGTTGTCGCAAGCGCCCGCCATTCTGGTTCCTGGCGCATTTTCCAGCGGAGGCGCGATCGCTCAATCGCAGCTCTCAAATGATTTGCACGTCGAGATTGACGATGTCCTTTCAACGATTGCTGGCAAGCACAAATTAAAGTTCGGCGGCCAGATTCTGGGCAAACTATCCGGCGACACGCGAGCAGATAATTTTAACGGCACCTTTATATTTGGCGGCGGTTTAGCGCCACAGCTGGACTCGAACAACCTGGTTGTGTCGAACGCCGGCGTGCCCGTGCTGGTAAGTATCTCCGGTCTCGAAGAATACCGCCGTACGCTGCTCGGTCTGCCTGGTGGAACCCCGACTCAATTTTCGATCACCAGCGGGAATCCAGCCATCCACGTTAATCAATGGCAGTTTTCGGCCTTCGTCGAGGATGATTGGAAACTTCATCCAAACCTGACGCTGAGCATGGGATTGCGATACGAAGGCCAAACCAATCCCACTGACAAGCTCAGTCTTGCTCCTCGTTTCGGTGTCGCGTACGCGGTTGACAAGAAACAGCACTGGATTATTCGTGGCCACATTGGTGTTTTTTACAGTCGCATTCCTGACGCGCTCGATTTTGACGTTCTGCGTTTGAATGGGCAGCGAGAGCAGCAGATAATCATAAACAATCCGTCCTTTCCGAATCCGTTCGGCACAGGCAGCATATCGGCAACCGTCCCTACCGTTAGAGAACTGCAACCGGGCATCACTCCAGAAGCTTCGCTGCAGGGACAGATTGCCATCGAGCATCAATTCCCGCACGGATTGGCGCTCTATTTTAACGAGTCCTATTCAAAAGGCTGGAATGTGCTGCGCTCAATCAACATCAACGCTCCGGTTCTTAACGCGACTGCGGATCCTCTAACCGCGCCGCGGCCGCTGGGGATCAATGAAAATATTCTGCAGTACCAATCTAACGGAGAGACCAGCGGGCCAGTGACCTTTATTGGAATCAAACAGTCGGATAACAAACATTTCAATGTTTTCGCCGGCTATCTCTATTTTCATTTATTGAGCAACGCTGATACACCGCAAACAA
>DASRDY010000019.1:0-9751 GCA_035652355.1 Blastocatellia bacterium | reverse complement strand
ATTCAATGCGACGTCTTCAGATAGGACTTTACAACAGCGATTCTTTCTATGCCGATACTCAGGATAAAGTTAATCCTCAGCTTGATAAAGAATTCAGAGCGGAAGTCCAGAAGGCGATGGAGGTTGCCCAAGCCAAAATCGACAAGAATCCGAACGATGCAGAGGCGATCTATTACCTGGGCGCTTCCTACGGAACGCTGGCAGGCTATGAGGCGTCGGTGGCCCGCAAATTCATCTCCGCTCTTCACAACGGATCAAAGGGTGTAGATCTGCACCGCAAGGTAATTAAGATGGACCCTTCATACGCAGACGCCTATCTCTCAATTGGTTTATATGATTATATTGTTGGGACTCTGCCGCTGCCGGTAAAGGTTCTGGCTGCAATGGGCGGTGTTCACGGCAGTCGCAAGCGTGGTCTTGACGAGTTGCAAACGGCAGTCGCTAAGGGCAAGTACGCCAGCGACGATGCTCGAACGATGCTGGTAGCTTTGTACGAACGCGAAGGCGATTACCAAAAGGCTCTGGAGCTGCTCGATGATCTGTCGGCGCGGTTTCCTCAAAATTATCTGTATAGTCTTGAGCGGGCGGTGGCGATGGGTCGAACGGGTAATCGCGAGCAGAGTTATGCAGCCTTCGATGAATTGCTGAAAAATCCGCGAGCGAAGGTTGTTGCGGACTTGATTCATTATCAATACGGTGAATCGCTCTTTAACGGCGGCGACTTCACGAAAGCTGCAGAGCAGTACGATTTGGTGACCAAAACGCCAAAAGCTAATGCGGCACTGGTTTCGATGGCGTATTTGCATGCGGGCGAGGCGTTCGACGCTGCCGGCCAGCGAAAGGCAGCGCTCGCACAATATCAACTGGTGATCAAGCGCGAGAATGTTTACGATTCGCACGATCTGGCTGAGAAGTACACGAAGAAGCCATATCAATCAGTGAAAGACGCTGCGCAGCCAAAGGAAATCGAGAATTCAAAGTTTGAGGAATGATGAGTTTTAGACGATCTGCTTATAGCTGTTTTCTTGTTTTGATTATCGGGATGATTTCTGGATCAGCGGGAATGCAGGCGCAGACTGCTGCGTCGGCGCCGACGTCAGGAACCGGACGATGGTTTTACGAGCGCGCCATCGTCCTGGCAATGGAAGAGAGAACAGGAGTCACAACTGAACTGCAAAAGGCCGTCGAAGCCGATCCGAACCTTGCTGAAGCTCATTATTTCCTTGGTAAGCAACTGCTGGAAAGCAGCGCATTTGACAGCGCGATTAATGAATTTCGCGCAGCGTTAAAAACAAATCCGAATCATATTCCGGCGCGACTCGGCTTGGCCACAGCTTATCAAAAGAAGAAATTTTTGAAGGAATCATTGGCTGAGCTGGAGCAGATAATTCCTGTGCTTAATAATCAGCCATTCGATCTGGAGCTCGCATACATTAAGTCCAAGATTGCTGAAAAAGACTCTGATAAACACTGGGAGACTTTGACGAAACGCACGGCGAATTTCCTTGACTGGATCGATGACACAATAAAAGAAACACCGCAGCAATACCAGAAATACACCACAGAGCGGGGACTGCGCGATGAATCTGTATTGCTGGAGCTGGCAGGGCTTTATTCCGAAGATGAAGAGAACGCACATCAACTGCTGCCAAAATTCCTGCAGTCCGCCATCGCTATGCGCGACGGGTTCTTTCCAACGGCTCTGATTCAGTACGGCTCGACCATTCAACAGACTCAGCCAAAAACTGCTCTGGAAGCATACGAAACCAGTGTTGCGCAGCTAAAGTCGCTGGGGTTCAAAGAAGGTGAAGATTTCGACATTACCGCAATTACTGAGCTGAAAAAGAGCCTCGGCATAGGTAAGTAGCAACCTGAGAAGATTCTGGTTCATTGGCCGTTCCGCGCCACCTTAAATATCGTAATTCTAACATCTTACGTGCTCGCCTTGCCGAATCTGGCAGTGTAAGGTACACTGATTTGTTAACCTACCGTTAGATGAGCAAGGAAAAATTGGAGGATTTAAGTGAGTCCGCAACTCCAACAGTTGATTGCATTACAGGAAGTTGATTTAAAAATAAATGAATTAGCTGACAGAATATCCGCGATCCCGAACGAACGAGATCGGGTCTTAAAAGAGTTCAACGAAAGCGTCGCCGATTACCACGCCCTCGTTGAACGCCTCGAAGCCACCCGCCAATCACGCCTCAAGCACGAAACCGAACTCCAGGAACAACAAGCGCATCAGGACAAATACAAACAGGATTTAATGAAAGTGCGCAACGAAAAGGAGTACGCCGTCGCTTTGCGCGAGATCGACGTCGCAAAGAAGAATATCAGTAACCTGGAAACCCAGCTCCTTGAAGCTATCGAAGCGGTCGAGAAGCTGGAAGAAGAGGTTAAGATTCATACGCCTGAGATCACGACAAAACGGGCAGAGATTGACAATATTCTGCAGGGATTCAATCAAGACGAAGACAAGATCAGAATGGAACAGGAGCGAATCCGTCGCGAGCGTGACGATCTGGTCAAAAATATGCCCAAAAACCTGCTGTCCACTTATGACCGGGTTGCAAGGACGCGCAAGGGACAGGCGCTGGCCGAGGCTCGTAATTCAAGCTGTACCGCCTGCAGAATGACCATCAGACCGCAGGTCTTCAGCAATGTCCGAAAAGGTGAAGAACTGATCCAGTGTGATTCGTGTGGCAGGATTCTTTACTACAAACCGCAATCTGAAGTTCAATCATCCGTGACTGCAGAAGTCACGGTATCGTAACCGATTTACTGAATTAGTTTCCGCGCAGAGATTCGCTCACAGATATTGCGCTGATACCGATTGTCTCAGCGCTTTTCTTCCAGTTTCTTGGCTTCTTCAGTCTTTGCTTCGTTATGCGATGGATCTTCGCTGATGGCTTTCTTAAAGCCTCGAATCGACTCGCCCAGTCCCTTTCCAATCTCGGGCAGCTTTCTGGGTCCAAAAATCAGAAGCACAATTGCGAAGATCACAATTAGGTGCATTGGTTGAAATAAACCGTCCATATCCGTTCCTCCGACCTCATCTGTTGTGTCGTTCTGCAAAAAAACCGAGCGGGCGAAAAATGAGGCGCTAATCTTTAATTCTAACAGACAATCATAGCCGATCAAACGGCGGCAAACAATAAAAACCCTTATGGCATTCACTTGTTTGTTTGCTGCCTACCGTTTGTTTGATGCTGCGTTTGGTCCCCACGTCCAATGAATCGGCAGTTTTCATCTAATCTTCATCAGGGACTGTCACAGAATAATGGAAAGCTGGTATAAACTCAAACTCTAGTGGTAAGTGACTGATGACAGTGACAAGTACTGCGTATGCGAGGAATCGTCACTTGGCTCTTTTCACCGCCACTTACCACTAATCTCAAAAAAATCGTGGTCTTCAACACCGATAATCCGGCTGGCGTTGGTCATTATCGCATTCAGTGCCGGAATATTTTCAGGTCCGAGCCTTAATGCAACTCGGACTGGAAACATACGACTCAATCGATATCTGTCAGGCTGTAGCCACTGCGTCGCTGTCGGAAACATAATTTTCCCGACATCCGCGAAAAAACTTAAAACCGTTCGAACTATTGCGTTTGTATTCATTGCGATTGAGCCAAATCGCCACAGTTATTAAGTTGAGTCGTTGAATCCGGCAAGCGTCCCGCAGCTTTTCAGTCACAGGGTGTTGACGTATTCACAAGAACAACGCCAGGTGCATTTTAGGAAAGGAACGGTGGAGGACGGTTTTGAAGTTGAGCCAGACATGCATCCAATCCGGTTATGGGACTGGTTCGCTCATCAATAAGGTTTTCAGAGACGGTAAATGGCTCAACAGCGCCGTTTGAGAGCGCGAAATCGATATTTGTTCGGGATAAACAACCGGGATTGCTACTGGAAACCCTTGCCACGACGCCTGGTTTAAACGGACATAGGGATAGTTGACTAAGTTTATGTCTGTAAGCAGTCGTGTCTTTGACGATTGTAAAATTGCCTCTGCCATCACCGCGCCATATAACGGCAGAATTTGGCTCGTTCTGAGCCAGCCAAATCAGATCCAAATAATCATCATTATCGATATCTGCAGCAAAGAGGAACCCTGAAGAATCAACGGGAACATCGAAGTGAAGTTGCTTTGAATCACCCCGGCCAAACGTAATATATATGGATTTGTGCTGACTGGTTGAAAAAAGCTGAACCTGATCCGGTCTTTTATCGCCGTTAAGATCGTAAAAAATCGGCAAATCGCCCTGTTTTGTAGGCTGATTCTTAAAGTTCGGCGTGTTTTGAACGGTAAAGGCGTTGGCAGACAGACGTGGAAAGAATTGCCCTAAGAAAAGGGTAATGAGCAAAAAACTGATGAATTGAAGCTTTTTGCGCACTTTCACGCCCACAAAAGTATCATAGTACAAAATGGGCGACAACACTTTTTGTCGCAGACGAAACTTTGCTCAGTTATTATGACGCTCGCCGCTGGAGAATGGTCACCATTTCTTTATGGATTAGCCCGTTGCTGGCGCAGATTTCTTTTTTGAATGGATCAAACTTCCCGCCGTTAAAGGCGGTAACCTGACCGCCGGCTTCTTCTACAATAAGCGCCCCGGCAGCCATGTCCCACGCGTTTAGCTTCATTTCCCAGAATCCGTCAAAACGGCCCGCCGCTACGTAGCACAGATCGATCGCGGCCGAACCAAGTCGGCGAACCGCCTGGGCGGTTTTCATAAAGTTAGCAAAATTATCTATGTTGTTGACAGAATTTGTATGAACGTCGTAAGGGAATCCGGTTACCAATAGCGCTTTTTTCAACGATTCAGTTTCCGAAGTCTGAATAGAGCGATTGTTCAGAGTAGCGCCGCTGCCGCGCTCGGCGACAAACATCTCATCCCGGATCGGATCGTAGATAACACCGATTATCATCTCGCCTGCGCGCTCCAATGCTATAGAAACGCAGAATATCGGCAACCCGTGAGCGTAATTGGTTGTGCCATCCAACGGGTCGATAATCCAGCGGTATTCTGACGAAGTCTCGAAGGCGCCGCTCTCTTCGGCCAGTATCTGATGTTTAGGATAGTGAGACGATATCAGGTCCTTGATTACTTTTTCCGCGGCCAGGTCTGCTTCGGTAACCAGATCGATTTCGCCCTTGTTGCTGATGGTGATCTTACGGCCGAAGTTATCGCGCAAGACTTTGCCGGCTTCCTGCGCAAGTCGAATTGCGAATTCGAGCATTAATATTCCTTTCGCTATTGCCACAACCTGATTTATAAGAATTGTTTGAAAAGCCGAGTCTGGCAACTTTACCAGGCGCGTTCTCGTAAATCTGTTGTTCGAGCGGATCATTGTAACCACCGATCCCGCTCTCGACAAGGAGCATACAAATGAAGAAAGAATTGGACCGACTTGAAGACGCAAGGAATTCGATCAGCGCTTCTACCCCCTATGACGTTTCCGGCCGATACACTTTGCCACATCATATGGTGACCACCGGTTTTCAGCTTGATGGTTATCGCGTTGTGCGAACTCTAGGTGTTGTTCGAGGTATTACAGTGCGCTCCAGATCGGTTGTCGGAAATATCGGAGCGGCGTTTCAGACTTTGGTCGGAGGCAACATAACAATCTTCACCAGGCTGTGTGAACAGACAAGAGCAGAGGCTTTCGATATTATGGTGCTGCATGCCTCGGAGATTGGCGCGAACGCGATCATCGGCGCGCGATATGATGCTACTGAGATCATGAACGGCGTAACCGAGGTCCTGGCATACGGAACGGCCGTCGTTGTCGAGTCACTACCAGAAACAGAGGCCCAATAAAATGGAACAACTTGAACTTTTCCGAGTCATAGCCGATCAATATAAGAAATTCGAATTCAAACTCGAGCGCTGCCTTATGACTGCATCAACGCTTGAATCATTACGGGCAGCACATTCGCGCAGCGATTCATTTATGGGTGTTCCTGTAGAGATTGCGCAGATCGACGCAATCTGGTTTTCGCGCCCGAGCGCGGGAGGGTCTACTGCCTGGGAAATTCGCCTGGTGTCACCTACGCCCCTTTCTTTGCTGGAGCGCCTTCCGAATTCGGCCACGGATGAGGAGCACGAGCAAAAGCTCAAAGAAATGGAAGCTCATCTGATGGATCTGATTAGTCATCGGAAAGAAGCGATTGAGGAAATAATAGCCGAAAATGCAGGCGCGCCCGATGATGAGGACGACGATTTTGACGACGATGATTTAGATGACTCTCGTCCTGCTTCCGGAACACCCAGGAAGAAAGGAAACGGGCTAGGTAAATAACGCGAGGGGTAATAGATGAAATTGGAAGGAAAAGTCGCGATAGTAACGGGCGGAGGAAAAAACATAGGCCGTGAAATCGTTTTAACTTTTGCCCGCCAGGGCGCACACGCCGTTTGTTCTGCAACGACGGAAAGCGCAATCGAAGCGACCGCGCGCGACGCGTCCGCCCTCGGCTGTCGTGCAATCGCCGTGGCCTGCGACGTCAGTAATGAGCAAGCTGTTACTAATCTGGTTCAGACAACTCTGGACGAATTTGGCACTATCGACATACTGGTAAACAACGCCGGAGTTGCCGGACCGACAGCTTTAATAACCGATGTCAACCGCGACGAATGGGATCGCACAATCAGCATCAATTTAACCGGAGCGTATCTCTGCGCAAAACACGTTCTGCCCGTAATGGCAAAAAAGAAAAGCGGTCGAATAATCAATATTGCATCGGTTGCCGGTCAAACTGCTTATCCACTGCGGAGTCCTTATGCCGTTTCGAAATGGGGAATGATCGGTCTCAGTCGAACTCTCGCAGCCGAATGGGGCAGTCATAACATTCAGGTAAACACGGTAGTGCCTGGACCCATCGAAGGCGCACGAATGGATTCGGTCATTCATAATCGCGCCGCGAGCACAGGTCGAACCGACGACGACATTCGCGCAGAATACGCGAGCCATACAGCATTAAAGCGATTTGCAACAGAGCACGATGTCGCCGCGATGGTTCTTATGCTAGCCTCAGATGAAGGATTAAACATTACCGGACAAGTCTTCAATGTTTGTGCCGGATTCGCATTGTAAAAAATATCTTTGTATACTCCGCAATCAATTCAGTGTGCGCTCAACGCATTGCTCATTCCTTACATCTATAGTAATAGTTGATTGATGAATTCTTTGGACAAACTTAATCAGCCGCAACGCGAAGCAGTCACGACAACTGAAGGTCCCCTGCTGGTCCTGGCAGGCGCCGGTAGCGGTAAAACTCGAGTCATAACCTATCGTATTGTTTATCTGATCGAGCAGGGTGTTCGCCCGGAAAACATTCTCGCCGTTACATTCACCAATAAAGCCGCCCAGGAAATGAAAGAGCGCGTTAAAAAGATTCTTGTTGAATCAGTGGGCGAAAATCATCAGGCTTTATCCGAAGATACGGGACAGTCAAGGCTTTCAGGCTTTCCCTTGATTTCAACTTTCCACAGTCTTTGCGTCAGGATTTTGCGTCGCGATATCGACAACGGGTTTGACGGTTACACAAGGAACTTTACGATTTATGATGCTGATGATCAGATGCGGGTCGTCAAGAACGTAATGAAAGAGTTGGGCATCGATGAAAAGATGCTCCAGCCAAGAGCCGCGCACGCCGCAATTAGCTCTGCAAAAAATCGCGGTGAAAGTTGGGAAACATTTCGACAAAAGGCAGAGTTTTCCGGAGATCCGAAGAAACGTGGAGACCTTGCGAAGGTTTACGAGCATTACGAAAAGCGTTTGCAGAGTAATAATGCGCTCGATTTCGACGATCTGCTGTTAAAAACGGTCGAGTTGCTGCGACGTTCCGAAGACGTTCGCAATTATTACAATCGCCGATTCCGATATATCTTGATTGATGAATATCAGGATACAAATGGTCCGCAGTTTAATCTTGTACGCCTGCTGACACAGCAAACGCAGAACCTCTGCGTTGTGGGCGACGACGATCAGTCGGTGTACGCCTGGCGCGGCGCCGACATCAGCAACATTCTGAATTTCGAGAAACATTATCCTGATGCAAAAGTCATCCGTCTGGAGCAGAACTATAGATCTACGGGAAAGATCCTTGACGCTGCAGCCAATGTGATCAGGAACAATACTGCTCGCAAAGGAAAAGAACTCTGGACAGAGAACGAGCACGGATCAAAGATCAAATACTATCAGGCGTACAATGGCGAAGGTGAGGCGGGATTTGTAATCGACAAGATTCGCGACCACCTACGCGAAGATTCAAACATAAAATGCGCTGTGTTGTATCGTGCAAATTCGCAGTCGCGACTGTTTGAAGAGGCTTGTCGTCGGGTGGGGCTTCGCTATCAGATTGTTGGCGGCTTCTCATTCTACGAGCGCGCTGAAGTAAAAGACACGATCGCTTATCTTAAGCTGGCTTTGAATCCGGACGATTCGATAGCTCTCAGCCGCGTTCTTAATGTTCCTCCACGCGGAATTGGCAAAGCCACAGTAGATGCAATCGAACAATTCGCGCAGCAAAACGGCGTAAGTCAGTGGAGCGCTATCGGAACGATCATAGATCAGAATCAATTGCCGGCCCGTAATCTGAACGGGCTGCGAGCATTCAGGAGCGTGATCAATTCACTGACAGAAAAGACGAAAAGCGCACCTCTTTCTGAAATAGTGAAGTCGGCGATGTCCGACACGGGTTACGTACAGATGCTGGAAGAAGAGGATACTGCGGAAGCCGAAAGCCGGTTGATGAACCTGGAAGAACTGGTCAACGCCGCAGTTGAGTCGGAACAGCAGTCACTTTCGCTTCGCGATTTTCTGGATCACGCCGCCCTGGTATCCGACACCGATCAATTCACCGGCGTAGCCACGGTAACGCTGATGACGATGCACAGCGCCAAGGGTTTGGAATTTCCAGTTGTCTTCATAACCGGACTGGAAGATGGATTGTTTCCTCATTCGAGGTCTGCCAACGATGAAGCGCAGCTTGAAGAAGAACGCCGGCTTTGTTACGTTGCAATTACGCGAGCGCAGACTCATCTTTACCTGACTCACGCGATGAAACGGCGCGTCTACGGCGATGAGATAGCGACAGATCCGTCGATGTTCCTGAATGAAATTCCGACTGAGCTGATCGAAGACTTGTCGACAGTTCCGAGCTGGCTGCGCCATAAAGCTGAAGCAGATGAATTGGGATCGACCTACACGGATGCAGCAAGAGTGAAAAAGGTCAGCAACTATTCCGGCAAAACGTACAATTCGGTTGACAGCGTTATGGAGTTTTTCAAACAGCGCGGTATCGGCGCGCCAAAGAATCAGCCGTCGAAGGTTGCTCGTCCGCAACCGCTCAGCGCGAAAGGTCAGTCTGGGGGCGGATTTTCCCCTGGGTCGCGCGTGCGGCATGCTAAATATGGTGTTGGTGAAGTAATGAAGCGTGAAGGCGCCGGCGACGCTGTCAGGTTGATAATAAATTTTCCCGGCGTCGGATTGAAAAAGCTGATCGAGAAATATGCTGAGCTTGAGCCCGTCGGCGGCATCAGGCGTTAACTTTTAAGTTCTAAGTTTCGCTCTATCGTTCTAAACTTAGAATTAGAAGTTTAAATTAACCCCAGTCTTGAGTTGATTAGGCGGAAATGATGTTTACGTGACGCAAATTGTGCCACAACAGTTTCAGCCTAATCGCATTCCACAATCCTTGCCAGGATCGGGAGAATACCCGATCCACAAACAGTTGCCAGAGTTG
>DASRDY010000018.1:0-1054 GCA_035652355.1 Blastocatellia bacterium | reverse complement strand
GTCAGCGGGAGCGACCGAATCAAGCTGGATATATTCCGCCTGAACTGGCCGATGATCCGCTGCTTGCGCCGCATCCCTGGCATCGCTGGTTTGCGCGCCAAATAGATGCATACTTTGCCGGATCTATCGCAGCCATCACTTCAACCATCGTATTTATGATGGGACTGTTTGCGGTCGGTGCGTTCAATCCAGACAACAAGATCGCTGACTCGACAGCAGTCGGCTTATGCTTGTTCTTAATCGCGGTGTTTGCGACCATCTATTTAATGATGGAGCCGCTATCACTGGCTATGTTCGGAACCACATTCGGTAAGTTCTTGTTCAATATAAGAATCAGAACGTCGCAAGGCGAAAAACTTTCGATCGGTCAGGCAATCGGACGAACCTTTATGGTCTTCATATTTGGAGGTCAGGCCGTCGGTTTCATCCCGTTCATCGGTTGGCTCTTCCACATCTGGTTAGCGATCCATCAGTATCTTGAACTTACAAAACATGGCATTGTCAGCTGGGACAAAAACGCCGGCTACCGCTATGAACATCGCCCGATGGGCGCCGGCCGCTGGGTTGCGATCGGCGTGCTGACCGTCTGTTGGTTTGTGCTTACGTTATGCTACGTCTTGTATCATCTCGTCTCTACAATGTCTAAAGGCAGTTAGTAACGGTCACCTTTATCTGCGTTTAGCGAGATTGCGTACGTAGTCAGAGTAATCGCGTAAGAGTTATCTGGTGCGAGTTATCCGGTGGGATTTACCGGGACAGATGCGCCTGCACTTGCCTCAAGTGATTGTCGATCAACTTGCGGAATTTAGCATCTCCATACTTTTGCTGATCGAACGAATCAAGCGCCTTCTGGTAGTAAAACTCCGCCAAGCTGTACTTCTGCTGCTTCTCGGCTGATTGTCCCTTCTGGAAATAATCCGACGCTTTCGAATCCAGATTTTTATTTGGCTTGATGGTCTGATTTTGAGAGGACGCTTGATTGATCGAGCTGTGATGCTGAGAAAACGTTTGATTGCTCTGGCTCTGATTTCCAACTGGATGAACAGTGATGCTG